>NZ_BAABCY010000065.1:0-69045 GCF_039539345.1 Snuella lapsa
TAATTTTTAATATAACTAAAGTGCTGCAATGAAATTGCAGGGTTTTAGACCCTAATTTGAAACCAATAAATAAAGAATTTCTTGAAACAAACTATCCCCGAGGCAGAGCCTCGAGGATTTTTTTTCGATTAAATAAAGTGTGACTAATTCAATAAAATTATAAACTTGAAAAAACAAATAATAAAAGTCTTAGTTTAATAGGTCTTAGTTTAAAAGCTCTTCTAGAAGTGTAAAAGCTTCTTCACCAGATCCCACAAACTTTTTTACTATTTTTCCTTCTGGATCAATAATAAATTTTGTTGGAAAAGCATTTACATTGTAACGGAGCACAAAATTGTCAACATCACTATCTCTAACATCCATGACCTGTTGCCAGTTATATTCATTTTTGTCAACAAAGTCAATTATCCTTTGCTTTTTGTCACCAGAATTTACACCCAGTATTTCCAAACGGTCTTTATATTTTTCACTAAACTCCTTTACTTTAGGCATTTCAGAGACACATGGGCCACACCAAATGCCCCAAAAGTCTATCATAACATATTTGCCTTTATAAGCAGTTAAATCGAATTCATTGCCGTCTAAGGTAGATGTTGTTTTAATTGTTGGAGCTACTGCACCCTCTTGAGTGTTTTTTATGGCATTAACCCTGTATGAGATATCTTTGTAAAAAGATATGTCTACTAGGGAATTGTCAAGATTATCAAAAGCTTTGATGGCTATATCATCTTCTATCTGACTCCGCATCATCATATCACTTAAATAATAAAGTGCTGGTACAGAGGATGGATGGTTTACAACAAAGTCCTTTTTAAGGTCTTTAACAATTTCACTGACAGAATCTGCCTTTTTATTTAAAACTTTCTTAATTTCGTCATCTTGTTCATATGCTCTTTTAACAAGGTAGTTTACACTTTCATTCATAAACGGGTATATTTTTTTATGAAATGCCCCTAGTTCGTTATTTATACTATCACTGTCTATAGGGTAGGCATCCATAAAGTCTGAAACTTTACCATTAACTTTAATTGATGCGCCTGGATAAAGAATGACATTGAGATATCCAGACTTAGCTGGGTACCAGCCACCTTCTGGTGTTCCTTTTCTTAGCTCTTTCATGCTAGTGTAAAAGGGCACAAAGTGATGACCTTCAATAGAGTCAGTAAGACTAAAGGTGCCATTGGTTACTATTAAAGAATCCATTCTATATCCCAGGGCTTCATAATCCTTATTTGGCAGTCTAAAATATAAATTGTTGCTCCCCAAACCTTCAATCGTTCCTTCTATTGTAAATGTTCTCGGTGTTTCCTCTATTTTAGCTTCGTTTTTACAAGACATGAGAAGAATTAGAAACATAAGGATTAGATTGTTTGTAAATAGTTTTTTCATGAGTTTATGTCGTTTAAGTTTTAAATAATTTATAATTTATGCTTTTGATTGTAACCTCAAATATTATGGTTTAATTCAACAACCCAATTACCGGGTTCTAGTATTATAAATAGCATTTGCACTCTGGTGCTACCTCGATTATCTGAATTTTCCAAGGTATAGTTTAGAGAACATTCAAATGGGCAGATTATGTTTTCAAACACCCCGTCTTCGTAAATAACATTATAGAGCCCGCTATTGCCCTCTACACCATTAGGAATTCGAATCTTTAGTGCATTTACCTTAACTCCTATGGTAACACGATTGACTTTGTCATCAATTTTACGAATCGAATAGTTACTTATGCCGTTGGTTGAGAGTACTTTATAAGATATTTCCTTCTTTTTTCCTAAAAACCTGTCGCTCTTCCATATACCTTCATTTGTAATAGTATTTGAACCATCAGTTTTTTTATATACTCCTTCTCCATTTCGTTTGCCTTTTTTCCAGCCACCTTCATAGAAACTTCCATCTTTGTACTTCATAGCCCCTTGTCCGTGTGGTAATCCCTTTTTAAATTCCCCTTCATATTCATCTACTCCTCTTGCTTTTCCAAATCCATCTGCCAATCCCTCTTTACAATCTCCTTGGTATTGCATTGAAATATTTTTTAACAACACCTCACAATTACTTTGAGAATATGCAAGACTTGTTATTATGTAATATAGGAAACAAAAAACGCTAACTTTTCTACTAATCATTTCAGAGTATTAATGTGTTATAATTTTATATTATTATACGTATGTTTTATAAATTACCCTTATGTTTTTTATAAAAAGGGATGGATATAAGAAAGGCTTAAAATTTTATTTTAGATATAGCTCTTTAAGATATTTTAAACGATAACCTGGGATAATAAGTTTCCAAATGTTTCTTTTAAGAAGAACATTTTTTTCTACAAGTTTTTTCCCATCAATATAAGTTCTGTAAATAAATGCATAAAACAAAAACAACACTAGAAAATACTTTTCGCCAATTAAATCAACTTTTTTTAACCAAAATATTATTCCGATAGGTGTTAAAATAAAAATGTAATAAATTATTAAGTCTTTCATTAAATATTGTTATATATTTATTGGCTTTAAAAAAAGGAGCTTCCATATAAACTTATTAAGGAAGCTCTTATAACAATCTAACCAAAATGAGTATTAATACTCATTTTGTCTAGTAGCACCGTCACTTAGAATAATAACTTCATTTCCAATAGGTCTTGCATAGCGCCTATCATCTGGTTGAATAGTTATGGTCTCCCCATTAATTGTTCTGGTAATAATAATTGGATCGGTAAGAGGATCATTATTCAGCCTTTTGATGTCCATAAAACGTAATGAAAATGGATATTCCCTCCTACGCTCATCTATTATTTCATTTACTGCGGCTTTTTCGGTAGATGGTATGGGTAAAGCTGCATAATCCAACACATCAAAACGATTTATTCGTACCATTTCAAGATCTGCCATGGCTCCACTAATATTACCAGCTCTTGCTTTGCATTCTGCTCTGATTAAGTACATTTCTGGAACACTAGGTCCTGTAGAAGCATAGCCCACATAGTGTTGCATATACGTATACCAAAGGTTTGTTGTGGCTCCGCTTCGACTAAACCAATCTTTAATGAAAAACAAATTACGCACATCTGTAGGCTCGTATAAATCCATTAATTCTTGGCTGGGAGATGTATTCCAGCTAGAATTTGTGCCATAGGTATAGTAATACCTGTCATTAAAAAATTCTGGAATACTAATATTCCAAGGCACAAAAGCAGCTGTAGTTGGATAAACATAGGGCCCATACCAAAGTGAAAAGGACAGTGTAGATATGTTAGAGGCATAGTCAACCATAGTATTATAACCAGCTAATGCTGCATTGGCACTAGCTTCTGCTTTGTCGTAATCACCAAGGTATAAATGGATGCGAGCTGCCAAAGCATGTATGCTATTCTCATCTATTCTATAAATGGTTTTTTTAGGTGTATTGGCAGGATACGCGTTTTGTGCCTTTTCAACTTCACCGACAATAAAGTCAAAGGTTTCTTTTAGAGTTTTTCTTTCTTGTGATTCCGTAAGTAAAGGAGTTTGCTTTAAAACCAACCCCAATTCACCTTCATTTGCAGTACTAGGATACAGGGTGTGTGTAATGGCCAACTGGAACAGATGGTTCGCCCTTATAAAATGGCTTTCTGCTATGAGGGCTTGCTTTGTAACTTCGTCAGATCCAGTCAATTCTCCGCTGTTTATCAGGTCTAAAGCTAGATTTGCAATTAGAATAGGATAATAATGACCTGACCATTTACCATCAGAAGTCCTATCTATATCAGTCGAAAATGTATAATGCTGTATTTGTTCAGCTGGTAACGAATTTGTTTCGTCTAAAATACTCTGAATTATTACTGTATTATCTGTACACCAAATATTTTCTTGATCTGAATAACTACGTGCTCCAAGACCATTAATCAAATAATCTAAATCATCAATTGAAGTAATTTCTGTAGAACTGGTTTTGTTAGGGCTTTCATCTAGAAATTCATCTTGATCGCATGATACGGCAATGAATGCACTAATTAAAACTAAAATTATTTTTTTCATTTTTCTAAATTTTTAAAATTCGATGTTTAATCCTAAAGTGAATGTCTTTTCTGGCGCTCTGGTTATACCATTAATATATTCTGGGTCAATGTTATAATCATTAGCCACCCAAATATTACCCAAGTTTTCTGCTTGGGCAAATAACCTTAAATTAGACAGACCTATCTTACTTAATAAATTACTTGGTAAGTCATAAGAAAGATAAATTTGTCTTAACCTGATATGAGAAGCATCTTCAACAATTGTATTTAGATATGGTACATACCAACTAATACGGTACGACCACAAATCCCATTCTGGATCAAGGTACGGAAGTCCCATTTCATCATGTCTACCTGCTACTAAACCTTCTAAGTCTTTATGATAAACACCCCTATTTCTTGTTGGAGTATAATCGTGTGTAGGTCTTCTAAATTTATGTCCAAATTTTCCAATAAATCGAGTTGTGAATGTAAAGTTTTGATAGTTAAAAGTGTTATTCCAACCTAAAATGGTAGGGGCAACCAATGTACCTTGATACTTAAGTACATCCCTGCCGTCTTCACCATTAAGCCCAATGTTCTCATCCATACCATAGATCACGCCATTTTCTCCAATAATGGTTGGGTATGGTTTGGTTTGCGAAGGTATATCTCGCATACCTCCATAAACAAATGAGTGAACTGCATTGTAAGGTCTACCCTCAACATATGGAAATTGAGGAAGAGCTCTTGGGAAGATGCTAAAGTCAGCCAACTTAGTAACTTCACTATTGTTATGAGAAAATACTAAATTGGTATTTAATTTGACATTTTCTGAGAATAGGATGTCAGAGCTTAAATTTAGCTCCACTCCTTTGTTGCTCATTTCACCAACATTAAAAGTACCATAGGTTAAACCTGTTGTACTAGGTACATCTATAGTAGCTATTAAATCTTCACTTCCCTTATTATAAACATCAATACTTCCATACAGTTTACTGTTAAAAATATTAAAATCCAAACCAAAATTTAGTGTATTAATGCGTTCCCAACGTAATTCAGGGTTACCTAAGTTTTGTAAAAACGCCGTGTATACTCCCGTATAAAAGTTAGGTTGCTGACTTACAGAAATGGTAGGTGTGGTAGCAGAACTTCCCACCAAATTACCATTTTCCCCATTGGTAACTCTAAATTTTAAAGAGTTAATAAAATCAACATCTTTTAAGAAATTTTCGTTTTTAGCATTCCAGCTTAATCCCACTGACCACATGGGGTTAAAACGCATGGCTTTATCTTCTACAATAAAGTTTGCACCATCTGACCGAGCACTACCAGTAACGGTATATTTATTATCATAGGTGTAGGCAGCATTACCAAAATAAGATACAAACCTTCTGTCGGATTGGCTAAAAAACCTGCCATCTAGTACACCACCTTGACCCCAAAGTGACTCCCATGATGTTACACTAGGTACTGCAAATTGATTAGTCTCCCTATTGAAGCCATAGGTGCGAATCCCACCAAGTCCCTTTGATGTTGACGAAATCCTTTCATAGCCTGCCAAGGCAGAGATGCCGTGTTTGTTAAAAGTTTTATCATAATTTAACAAAGTTCTAATTGTATAGCCAGTACTTTCAGAAGAACTACCATCTAAAATTGCACCTAGTGGAACATTTGAAGGACCAATGGTGCCGGCAACAGGATCGTAGTTGGCTACCTCAGAACCATTGATTACTGCAAATTTTACCGTGGATGTTTCCGGACCTCTGTAGATTTCATTTTTAGTTTGAAATTTTTCGTATTGGTAACTGGGTTTAAACACCAAACCGTCTAAAAGTTTTATGTTAAGACCAACATTTATTCTATAATTGGTGTGTTTTGATACACTTTCTGTACCCCTGGCATCTCTTAAGGGATTGTAGGTAATGTCATCATATGGTAAATCTACCACATTGTTGCCAAAATATTCTAAATATTTTGGGTCATAAATAGGGTGTTTTACATTGGCATAACTACCGTCTGCATTTATTAAATTTTGATAGGGAGACATATTTTGAACGGTACCAAAACCAATACCCCTATTCTCATCACGAGAATTATCTAACATACCGTTAAAATTAAACGTGAGCCAATCACTAATCTTATATTGGTTATTTACGTTTATCAATATTTGTTCATTCTCGTCACCAATAAAGGCATTAACATTATCATTAAATAAGGCAGAAACACGTGTGCTGCTTCTATCTGATGAAGTGGATAGTGCCAAATTATATTGGTTTTGTATAGGTGCTGTTAGCACATATTTTTCTATGTCATCAAAACTATTTATGCCCGATAACCTATTTATTTTGGTATTTAATTCGGCTTGAGTGATGTGCCCATACCACGCATCGTAATACGCTCGAGCCCCTTGACTATAACTCCTTCCACTGCTAGCAACAATATTCCTATCAAATAAGGTCATAGCAGGATGATTATTAGAGACAAAAAATATACTTTGTGTACCATGTCCTGTTGGCGTCCAAATAGTGCTTTCGAAATCTAGAGTAGTTTTAGAGTCAGCTCGAGTAATGTTACGTTCTAAGTTCATTTTAGGTTTCATTTTAATAAACGAACTGAAGTTAATATTCATGCCCTTTCTAGAAGATTTTTTTGTTACTACAACAATAACACCATTTCCTGCCCGTGCTCCCCAAATAGAAGCCGCTGCAGCATCCTTTAATATGGTTACACTTTCAATATCATTAGGGTTTATAGTATCAAATCCTCCTTGTATTGGGAATCCATCAACCACCACTAAGGGAGCTGTACTTGAATTTGGATCAATACTACCCACCCCTCTAATAACCACATCATTAATATCAATATTACCATCAGCATCTTCAACCACCTGAATACCAGGGGCAATACCCTGTAACACAGATCCGATATTTTGTGTTGCTGTGTTTTGTATTTGTTCTTTTGGCACCACGTTAAATGCTCCTGTTGAGCGCTCCCTTGAGATTTTTTGGTAACCAGTTACTACTATTTCTTCCAATTCATTAACATCCTCCTTCAAAACAAAGTTATAAACGGTTTCTCCCGATTTAACCATTGTTTGAGCTCTTTGAAATCCTATACCCGTTACGATTATAAAATCTCCAATGCTAACGTTTAGTTTAAATTTACCATCAAAATCTGTTGTAGTTCCCCTAATGACATTGCTATTGTCTTCTGTTGGAGCATCTGTAGTATAGACACTTAATCCCGCTATTGGCATACCATTTCTATCAATAACCGTCCCACTTACTACAATTTCTTGAACATTGATGGGAATAGAATTTTTTCTTATGATAATAGTATTATCATTCTTAATGTCAAAATTAAAATCTCCTTGAGATAAACTTTGCGATAAAAGATGGTTTACACGTACAGACCCCTTTTTCAAACTTACTTTTGGGAAATCTTTAAACATGTCTGCCTTGTAGATAAATGTAATATCGGTTTGATCCATTATAAGATCAAACACTTCATCTACACTTACTTCCTTGTTTTCATCAATTATAATTTTTACATTTTGTGAAAGGGTGCCGCTAGAAGTAAATCCAAAAACAGTAGCACAAAATAAGAATATAAATGACCTCATCATGTTTTGGAATATTTTTTTTCTAAAGAAGAAAAAAACCTTAGTTAGTTTAATTTTCATAAATTTGTGTATTATTAGTTAGTTAAAGATTAATTAATAATTTCTTATAAAGGGATTTAAGTCTTATACTTTGGACGGTCTTAGACTATCCCTTTTTTTTATTTAATTATAATTTGGTTGTCCTTTATTTCATAGTCATTGATATGGTTTTGGTTTTTTATTAAAATTAGAATCTCCTCAATGTTTTGGTTTTTGCTTAACTGCCCCTTAAATTTTACATTTTCGACATCACTATTTTCAAAAACAATGTCTACATCATACCACCTGGACAATACTTTTGAAATATCTTTTAGAGAATTATATTTAAATGAAAAAACGCCTCTCATCCATGCAGTTACAGAGTTAATATCTGCTTCAACAATATTTATAGCTTTTTCATTAGAACTTAAGCGAATAATCGATTGCTGTCCAGGTTGCAGGATGGCATTATCATCAACACCATTACTTACATTAACTTTCCCTTCTATCAAAGTACTAGTAATAGTTTCATCATCTTGGTAGGCCTTAATGTTAAATTCTGTTCCCAAGACTTCAATTTCTTGAAGCAATGATTTAACTACAAAATTAGCCCCCTCATGGTTCGTACTAGGAGATACGTCAAAATAAGCCTCTCCATAAATTAGCTCTACAGTTCTGCTTTGCCCCTTAATAAATGCCACAGGGTATTTGAGTTTTGAATCGGAATTCAACCATACTTTTGTACCATCATTCAAAACAATGGAATGGGTTCCTCCTCTGGGTATGGTTAAATAATTGTATTTAATTTCAGGAGAAGATTTTTCAACAGAAACATTATTATATATTACCTCTTCACCATTACTAGTTAATTTATCTGTTGTAAAATTCTGCCCTTTTTCCAGAACAATGTTTGATCCATCTTCTAAAGTAAGGGTGGCTTTTGCAGTACCAATTTTAATATTGTTATCAATAATCTTGTTATCTAATGGCGTAATAATGTTGTCCGTTTTCTTAACAAGAAGTGGAATTGACAATAAAAGTATAATTGATGCAACTGCAGCATATTTTAAATAACCTAAATAGGATTTTTTCTGCTTGATTTTAGCGTTTATTGTACGCCAAACAATTTCCTTTTCAATTAAATTAACACGTTTTGATTGCTCTAAAACATAATTTATATCAACATACTCTTGAAAAAGGACTTTATTTTTGTCATTTTCAAGCCATAGTTTAAGCCTTCGCAATTCAGCATTTGTTATATTATTTGCAAAGAATTTAGTGATCAATATTTCAATTTCCTGTTCAATCATTTTTTAAAATCTTATTAGTATTACGCAACTATTATTAAATACCCTTATCTCTTATGATTTTTTTTTATAGATTTACTTTTATCATAATTGATTAATGCACAGTTTAGGAAAAGATATAAAAATATTGGAAAATAAAATTAAAAGTGGAGATGAATCTGCTTTTAAGGAATTATTTGATTTGTATTATGATAGGTTATTTGGTTATATCAATGGATATACCAATGATACTGCGTTAACACAGGACATTGTTCAAGAAGCTTTTATTAAATTATGGAATATTAGAGATTCTCTTGTAGAAGGCAAATCTGCTGTAGGTCTATTATATAAAATCGCACATAATATTTTTATTGATCTATGTAGAAAAGATAAGCAGGAATATAAGATGCTAGATGTTCTCGCTTATAAAAAAATTCAACAATTAGCAGACAACAATGAAGATGTAAAAGAAGCTAGAATTGAACAAATGATGATGGCCATAGAAAGTTTGCCTCCAAGGTGTAAGGAAATTTTTAAAATGAGCAAGATGCAGGGTATTAAATACTCTGAAATTGCAGAGACATTGAGTATATCTGTTAAAACTGTTGAAGTTCAAATGGGAAAGGCCTTTTCTATTATCAGGAAAAAGGTAAAAAACAGTAATGTTTTTATGTTATTTATAAATATGATTTATAAAAGAAAAGTAAAGAAAGTTTTAAAAGCCAATTAAGTAATCTTAATTGGCTTTTTTTAAAATTATAGCGTTTTGTTTTTTAAGCGTCTTTGTTGTTCAGCATAAGGAATGCCTTTAACAATCCAATCTTCAGCTTTTTCCCCTTTTAGGAAGTATCCAAACCATTTTAAAATGCGTTGTTGATAATCGATTCTATTTTTATCATTCTTTAAACCGTGCCCTTCTTTGGCATATACCAATAAAACAAACGGTTTGGCGGCTCTTCTGGCAGCATTATAATATTCAATACCCTGAGCCCAATTTACATTTTGGTCATTATCGCCAACTTCAAATAAAATAGGGGTGTTTAATTTTTCTATTTGCATAACAGACGAGTTTTTAATATAGTTTTCTGGAGAAACCCAAGGTGCAGTAGCCATGCGCTCTTGTCCTACTTCAAAGTGGTCATTTTCGGGTCGACCACCAAAAGCAGGGGTTATAGCTAAATTCATACTAATTAAATTGGTTAAACCAGCTCCAGCTACACTGGCAGCAAAAATATTGGTTTGCGTGGGCACATAACCCGCTTGATAACCTCCCCACGAATGACCAATTAATCCTATTTTTTTGGGATCAACATCACCTAAATCAAGAACAGAAGCAACTGCATTTTCTAAGGTTTTTACTGAAGAAACCCCAGGATTGCCTGCTATAAAATCAATATCTGGATTAAGTACAAAATATCCATTTTGCGTCCAAACGGTGGTATTATAATAATCGGTTTTAGATGGTGTTTTATACCTATGTAATCCTCTTGATAGTTTCTCATAGATATAGGTTATCATTGGATATTTCTTCCCTTTAGTATAGTCCGCAGGATAGTACAAAATACCTTGAGCTTCTTTTCCCAATGCATTTTTATAGGAAATTAATTCGGCTTTACTCCAAGCGTAATCTTTTTGAAAAGGATTTGTATTGCTTATTTGTAAGGTATTTGCAAAAGAACCGTTGGTTAGAAAGACATTTGGTGATTGCTCATACGATTGTTTCACAAAAATCATTTTATTTGTATACTTAGCTTTTGTTAGCCTAGCGTTTGAAACATCTTCATATAATAATGTTTTTATGCCTTTACCTATTACTCCAGATGCAAACCCTGTTTTTTTGGTGTATTTCCCAAACAACGAAAAATAAACTATGTTTTTTGTATCTATATATTGTTGATCCTGATCTAAAACCAGAATCCTATAAACAATATTCTCTTCTTTACCGTTTGTTATTCTCCTTATATCACCATTATTTGTATAGACTTGCCATACATCAAACTCCGAATAGATAAAGAATGATTTACTGTCCTTACTCCAACCAGCGAAACCATATGCTGCCTTTTGGGGTAAAGGATGATCATCATCAAAATTTATAAAGGTAGCATTAATGTTTTTAGTTAAGTTTTTGGAATTACTTGAGTTAATATCAAATAAGTATAAATGGTTATCATTTAAATAAACAAAAAACCTATTATTGGGACTAACATCCCATGTCTTGGAAATATTTTTGAGTACTTTGGCCCTTGAACCAGTAAGAACGTTTACTGTGTAAGCATCATAAGCAGGCCTTCCAAACATGGCATCAAAGTCGTACGGCGTCCCATCTAAACCTAACATAACTTGATTGTTTTGTTGAATTTTTACATCTTCAACTAAAGAATCGCTAAGTTGAACAAATGTATTTTTGTCTACATGCCAAACCGCATTTTGAGGACTTTCAATATCTTTCATTCTGCTCCTCTTTTGTGCTGGAATAATTACAACATCCTTACTGTTCCATATTTCAAGGTCTGGCGATTCAATTCCATTTATGTCTTTTAGTGTTGAATCTCTTTCTTTTATATCATTAGGCACATTCTTCTTGTTCCAACTGAAAATCTTAAAAAAGATACTACTCCCATTATCTGAAATTGAGATTCTATCGGATAGAATTCTAGTTTCCAGAGGGAAGTTTTCAAAATCATTTTGACTAAAGATATGTAAAGAACTTTTCTTAGTTTCTAAATCTTTCCAAATCAATAATTCAAAAGAATGCTCTTCATAATCTTTGTTTTCTACTTTTCTTCTAACAAATAAATTGTTGTTTTTTTCAAACCACATTAAATTAGAATACTCTACTTGATGTTGATCCAATACATTTAAAGTCTTTTTTATGGCATCGTACAATTGAATACTGTTCCCTTTTTTATCAGAAGTTTCAATATTCATTGCCAATATCTCAGTTTCAGGATGCCATTTAAAATCCTTTACATTTCCAAATACAACATCCTTTTGTGTGTTTAGATTTTTTAGAATTAAAGTTTGATTTTTGTCCTTTTCCCTTTTTATTGCAAGGAATTTACCAGAGTTACTAAATTTAAAATCAACGAAATCTTCTAATAAAATTGAATCGTTAGTATGCAGATTAATTAGGGATGTTTTATTGGGCTCTTTATTCTTTTGCTTTTCTTTTTCTATACGTTTAGCTTCTTTTCCAGTTGGGACATGACTGTATGAAAACCATTTACTGCTTTCTGTATCTGAAAACATACTGCTTGCGGTATTATTAAATTTTCTGGTGCTCTCTGTAATAGTATTATATAGAAAAGTTGCCTTGTCTCCATGATTAGTGTTTACCTGATATTTTATCCAGTTTCCATCGTTAGATATTGCATAATTGGTTAAACTCTCCCATTTCCCATAGTCTTTTGGAAATACTAATTTTAAAGAATCTTGAGCATTAATAGATGAAATAAAAAAAGAAAAACACACACAACAAAGGTGAATTAAATTAGGCCTTTTAAAAATAGTTTTATACATGATTGCAGATTTATTAATAAAGTCTTAAAGGTTTTGGGTTTGACAAAGAAAACTCAAACACTTAAAACAGATTAGGATTAGTCTAAGATTCTTTTTTTTAATTTTGATAAAACAAACTTATCACATAAAAAAAGATTGTTTTCATGTTTTAGTATTAATCTTGTTTGCTAAATAAAAAACTCCTAAAATAATTAGGAGTTTTCTAGATACTTAATATTTTTATTATCTTTCTGTAGAATAGATATTTGTAGGCCAATCTAGACCATCCGTTCTTGTAAATCTTATTGTACCTGTTTCGTCATAAGCATCAGAATATGAATACCAAAACTCAATGTCCATTGAAGAACCATTGATGTTAGAAATAGTCCAATGTTCCGAGGATTTACCTTCCACGTAAGTTTCTCCAGATAAAAAGTCAAAATATATTTTTCCTGAGGTACCATATTTATAGTCCCATAAAAGGTTTGACATACTATAAACCTGATTACCCAAATGCGCTATATTTACAGATCCTGTTTTACCAACATAAACACCTCCCCAATTTGCAGCACCTCCGCTCACTACTATCCATTCAAAATCAAACGTGCCTTCCCAAACAGGTGGTGCATAGTCCTCAACTTTCACCTTCATGCCATAGCGATTCCCCTCACGTAGCGTTGTTCTTGAATCTAGTGTTGAGCCATCTTTGGCTGTAATTACCCAATATAAAAGAAAGATATCTCCTTCCCTTGCTAAAGAAGAAGACCTTGAATTTTTAAAATTACTCAAAAACAACCCATAGGCATCATCTGCATCAATAGATAATGTAAATTCTTCAGAATCATTGATACTTTTTGAGCCAATCATTTTACCTGTAGTATCGAAAGGAGCTGTATAATTAAAACCTTCCTTTTCTTCAACCGTCAAGTAAAAATCTACTTTCGAGAAATCGCTTCCACTTAATGGCGACATTATGGTCATATCCAACTCTACCGTTTTGTTACCCCAATATTCTTCATTTGTTAACAGATCCTTATACCAAATAAAAGTATCTTTATCTTCCTGTGGTGTTACTCTTAGCCTTGTTTTTGCCTGCCAATTTGTTAGTGGATCCTCAATTATTTCATCTTCACTACTAGAAGTGCATGATTGAAAAAAAACAATAATACTAAAAAGTAATGTGTATTTAAAAAACGTCTTTTTTTTCATAATAATGTTATTAGTTAGTTTAAATTGTAAAATGTTTATAAGGAGTAGATTCTAATTAAAGGTTATATCTTTAATACGTGGTTTTATAAAAAACCCTTACTGTATACATGAAATTTTTAGAACTATAAATTAAATACTATGCTCGTTGAACAAATCAATTAATCTTTCTTGAGATGGTGCTGGAGCACTTGAGTCTATAATTTTCCCGTCTGGATCTAATAAAATAAATCTAGGAATTGCATTGATTGAGTAACTTTTTATAAAATCTGATTTAAATTGTTTGTCTGCTAATAACTGAACTCCAATCATTTGTTTATCCTCTATCATTTGCTTCCATGCATCATGGTCTTTTTCTTTGTCAACAGAAATACTAATAAACTCTATGTTCTTATTATGGTATTTCTTTTCAATCTTTTCTAAATAGGGGATTTCACTTTTACAGGGGCCACACCAAGTTGCCCAAACATCGATGTACACATATTTCCCTTTAAAATCACTTAATGACGAAGTTCCACCATCATTGTTTTCGTAATCTTTAAATTCTGGTGAAGGCATTCCTTTAGCAACAATTTTTGCTCTTTCGTATAAGTTTGTTATGATCTCTTGATGGTTTTTATCTGTAGAAAGATTCATGAACTCGTTATAATATGTATCCAACTCGGTTACATATTTAATGTTCTTATTTGCATTATCAAACGCTAAAAAGTTTTTTATATCTTGATTTTCTATTTTTGAAATTGTCCTTATATAAGCTAAACTTAGACTAATAGTATCTTCTTCGGCTAAATTTTCAGATAATTTAAAATAGTGTGTAGTTAAGAAGTTTTTATAGTCTTCAGAAATCTTCAAATCTTCAAATATTGAATAGTCAATTTCAGACAACCCTTTTTTGAGATTGTAATTGAATTGTTCTAAAACTTTAAAATCAGATTTATTGGTATAGTACTTATGGTAATTTTCGTAAAGCTTCAATTTCCTCAAAAAGGAATAATTAACAAGCCTTTTTTGCTGTGACTTAAAATTGACACTAGAGCTTAATAAGTTTATTTTGTCCTCTAGTTTAAGTTTTATTGCCTCAAATTTATTTAAAAATTCTACTTCACTTAATTTATACACTTCTGATGCTTCATTTTTAATCCGATTACTAATATTTGCCTTTATGTCTAAATATTTACATGCATCGGCAGCACTTCCTGAAAACGACAACGTATTTTTATAATCTTTGGCATCGTAGGTAACAACTAAATGTTCACCATTTTCAACGTATAGGTCTGTAAGGTTGTTATTTGTATCATATATTACTAAATACTTTTTTCCCTCCTCAACGTTCAAGGTATCCAAAAAACTTCCATCTTCATTTAGCTTAATTAAAGTTTCGCCTAAATAAATTTCTTTTCTATCCAGATTCTTAATTAGCCCATTAACAACTGCGTAATCTATATTTTCTTTTTTGCAGGATAAAATTATAATGGCTATTAATAGTAAGGTTATAACTTTTTTCATAACTTTTTAGAATTAATCTATACTATATATTTAATTCGTCTAATAGTTCTATTAATTTTGTGTTTGATGGTCTTGGAGCATTTCTATCTACAATATTTCCATTTGGATCTAATAATATAAATTGGGGGATACCATTAATCATATAACCTTTTACAAAATCTGATTCAAAATCCTTGTCGGCCAACAGCTGTATTCCTGTTAGTTCTTTTTCCTCGATCATTTTAATCCATTTATCTTTATCAGTTAATTTATCAACAGAGATACTTACAAAATGAATGTTCTTATCGTGGTAACTGCTCTCAACTCTCTTTAGAAAAGGAATTTCAGCTTTGCATGGACCACACCAAGTAGCCCAAACGTCTATATAAACATATTTGCCCTTTAAATCGCTCAATGAAGTTGTAGAGCCATCGTAATTTTGATATCCTATGAATTCTGGGGAAGGATTCCCTTTAGCCAAATGTTTAAGGTTATTATATATTTCTTCAATTTTATTATTGTTCTCTTCATCCGTAGAATTATTTCTAAATATATTGTAATAACTTTCTACATCATTAACATACTTAATCCCAAAGACAACTTCATCAAATAAAAGTTCATTCTTAATTACTTGATTTGGTATGTCGCTTATAACTTTTAAATAAGCAATACTTCTGTCTAGTGAATCCTTAATAGCCTTTTCTGAAGCTATATTTCTAAAATAATTTTGAACAAGTGCCTTGTAATTAACGGACTGTTTAAAATCAACTTCGTTAGTATAATTTAATCCATTAAACTCCGACAAAAATTCCTCTGAAACTTTAAAATCGGGGTTTTTAGTATAATATTGATGGGTTCTTTCATAACTGTTTAGATTATTCAAATATTCGTAATGAATATCTTTTCCCTCCATTTCTTTAAACAATTCAGAAACATTACTGAACGAGTCCAATAAAGTTAGCATCGCAGTTTTAATACCTCGGCTTTTACTTTTATAAGATAATTCATTTAATGAAAAGAACTCAACCCGGCTACCCATCAATTCTGCTGCTCTTTGCTCCTTTAAGCTCAAATAATTACTAGCAGCACTTCCAGCTCCAGAAAATTCAAGAGTGTTTTTAAAGTCATCTGCATTATAATTAATTTGTACATGACTATTAGGTTCTATATAAAATCTGTTATAGTTTTTACCGTCATAGAAACTCAATGTTTGAGGCTCTGCTCTTAATGTATCTTTAAATGTACCTAAACTATCTATTTTAATCTTTAAGTTTATGCTACGGTTACGATTCCATATTGAAATCTCTTGAGCATTGTTGTTTAGTATTTTTCCTGATATTACAGCATAATTATTGTCAGCTTTGTTTTTGCACGATAAGATTGATAGAATTGAAACTACAAGGATAAATCTCTTCATTTAAACATTTTTTTAATGGTTTTAAGAAATACGAAACTTTAATTATAAACCCTTATTTAGAATTGTAAAAATGTTTTGCTGACAATCTTTTTTGCAGCCTTCCCTAAAAATGTAGCCTATCCCATTTACGTTAACAAAAAAAACTGCCTTTCTACAAATGCTGTAAAAAGGCAGTCGTTATTCAACAAACAAATAAAAAATTTCTTGAAACGAACTATCCCCGAGGCAGAGCCATAGGGGTATTTCGCTCGTTTAATTTTGACCTCACAAGGCCAAAAACCGAAATTCTGTATTTAGATTCCCGTTAAAACGAATGACAATTTCAACGGAAACCCCGATGCTGAGCGTCGAGGAATTCTTTTTGATTAACCTACTTACTCTCTTATATAAACAGAAATTTCGGCCATAGCAGCATTGTCTGTTCCGTCATGTGCCGACTTCGCTATAAACTTGAAATACCTAAATGTTTCGGCAGCAGAAAGATCGATATCCTGGGGAGCTGCCGAATTACCCAACACAAAGTCTCCTAAGCTCTGCCAATTCGAGTTATCGCTACTCACCTGTATTTCAATATCCTTTACAGCTCTTGAAAGTGATTGACGTTGCGAAAACCTAAATCCATCTACTGCTTGCGATTGCCCCATATCTATTGTTATGTGATGCGGTTGTGTAGCTGTACAACCAGACCAGCAAGAATGCCAGTACGTATTAAGATCGTCGTCCAATACATCGGCCGCTCTACCCGTACTTCCCTCGCCGCCATTATCTTCCTGCGTACTATAATCAACTACCAACCAACCTGTTTTGCTTAAAATAGTTGGTTCGGCCGGAAGTGATGGTACTTCTAACTGCGAAAAATCTATGTTTGGCGCAGCCCCACTTCCTGTTCTTGTGTGCGACGAATAAGCCACTTCGTTATCACTAAAGAAACCACAGTTCTTTAAATAAAAACTGTTTGAATTAGTCGGGCTTACACCGCCGTCATAATCAAACCGAACACCACTATTTGCCGTATTGTCTACAGTAAATGTAGCGGTTGTCATTTCATTCCAGCTCCCCTGGGTATCGTACACCCATTGGTTTGCACAATCCACACGTCTGGTTTCATCACCCATTGTAGTATTAAAATTTTCTATAAAAGAATGTAAACCTGTTAAATGTGGAGCCGCAGGGTATGGTCTTCTAAAACTTGCAATCAACTTCCAGTCCCCTATCTCTGGAGCATAAAAATAAGCCGTGTAATCTGTAGTATTACTTGCATTCGATTCACCTTTCAATAAAAACTTATAGGTATTACCAGGCACCCAATCATAAACAAGGTAACTCTGTGCTCCAGAACCTTCGCCTCCAAACTCTCCTACGGTCACACCATCTCCATAGCCCAAAGGAATTACCGTATACTCTTCAGGTATTTGATTGGGATCTTGTGTATCGTAAGCACTCCACACTGAAAACAAAATGCGCCTTTCGGTTTCACTGTTTACCTGCATTCCAAAATAGCCTCCCGAAAAGCCATCGGCCATAAAATAAGACCCTACTGGATCCATACCCACAGGCACGGTCAATTCATTGTAAAACCAAGTTATATCTTTATTGGCTGGTTCATCGTATCCTAAATGGCAAGAAGGCCCTCGTCTACCCCAATAAAACCAATCAGACTCAACATAACTGATATTTGAATTCCATGATGAATCCCCCAAACGAATATCTGAAATATCACCAAAAGAGCTACCGCTACTGGAAACACCTTCGAGTTCTACATAATGATACCCTGTTTGGTTAATGTTAAAAGAGCCCACATAATGGTCCTTGTAGTTATTTGATTGCGATAGCGTAACTTGCTGTGTTGTACTCCCGAGCGTTACATTTAGAGTACTGGAAGCACCTACCTTAGCCTTGACACCAACTTCGATAGCCCCAGTAGTAGTGGCATAAAAATAGGTTCGTATTTTATCACTTGAATTGGTCCAGTTTTTAATACCTCCTTGCACAACTATATTTGAAGTCGAAGTAGGATTATCTACGACCCAACTATTGCCCTCACAGGGAACGGAAATTGCTAAATTCTTAGCTGGTGGCCCGCCCTTTCCTTCCGCGTCATCTGTTTGAACTTCTTGTTCTGTAACACTATCACTGCTACATGAGTAATTGCATATTAAAACGGAAATGCAAATTAATAGTACTGATTTCAATGATTTCATAGTTTAGTTTAGTTTTAGTTAATAAATGATTTTTGGTATTTCTTTATACATAGTATTTTTAGCATTATTTTATAACTACCACTATTTAATAATGACTTTATAATAAGACAACTAAATCCTTAAAACAACATCATAAAAAAGTTGATTTTTTGTTTAAAAATCTCACATTTTAGACTTACTCTATTTTTAGTCTTTGGATATTTCAAATATTTGATGAAAATCGTTGTTATTTACAACTAAAATTTTATTGCCTTTAGCTGATTTCAATTCAGCCATACCCCTTACGTCCTTATCAGCAAAAAAACCAGTTGTCCTATTGCTTATATATTTAAATCTTCCAATAGAAAACCCCTTTAAAAAAATTCCTGTGCCTGCATCCGCCCTTGTCGTTTCAACTTCAGATTGGTAATTGTTACCGGCCATTAATAAATCTTTAATAGCATCGCCGTCAAAATCGTTATATACAATACTATTTATAGGAGCTGTTTGAGCTTCTATTGGGAATGCCGAAAAAACGAAACCACCATTGCCCTCATTTAAAAAGATTCCCGATTGGAACTCTACAACTTCGTAATGTAACGACTCCGAAAAACCGTCCCCTATAATACCTGCTATATCCCTATTTGCAAATTCATTATAAGATGTTATTCTTTCCTTTAAATAAGGCATTTGCTGCGCTGTACATCCCTTTCCCCTTACAGGTACTTGTTTATCGTTATAGTATTTGGCCAACATGATATCTTCGGTGCCATTACCATCAAAATCTTTGGTGTAAACGTGAAACGGTTTCTCTTTTGATGCATGGAATTTATAATTAAGCCCCAAATTACCGGCTACAATATCCTTATCACCATCACCGTCAATATCCTCTACCAACAATGTATTCCACCAACCTGTGGTCGCTGCTAAGTTTTTATACACATGACTTTTAGACAACCTACCTTCATTATTCACAAAAACTTCAATCCCCATCCATTCACCAGTAACAATAAGGTCTAAATCACCATCAGTATCTATATCATTCCATTGCGCACTTGTTACCATGCCTATATGTTCTAATTCTGGAGCCTGCTCTTTTGTTTTATTTACAAATCTTCCTTTTTCATTAACCAGTAGATAACTCATTGGTGCATAAGGATATCTACCAGGGATTACCCTACCCCCCACAAAAACATCAATATCGCCATCCTTATCGAAATCTGATGTTACCACGACCGAACCTGAGGTTTTTATTTCAGGCAAAATTGATTTTGACCGCTTAAAATCATGCTTGCCATTATTAATATAAAGCCTGTCCTGTAGTAATGGTGAATCTTCATCAAATTCATAACTTCCACTTACAACATATAAATCGTCATCGCCGTCATTATCTGCATCAAAAAAAGTTGCACTTACGTCTTCAAAGGATTTGTCTACAATAAAATCTTTAATTGTAACGGCAGTAAAACCACCATCTTTATTGCCCATTTGCATTTGTGCAGGCTGATTATGTCCTCCCCCTATAAAAAAATCATCCAGTCCATCTTTATTCAGGTCTTTTACAGCTACACATGGTCCTGTTTGCGATAATTTATGCGGCAAAAGAATTTGTTTTTTAAAATCGTTAAAAGCAGGATCGACATGAGCCAAGTCTATCTTTTTTTCCTCAAACAGCTTAAGACTTCTATTACTACTTGCCAACTCTACTTTGTTAACGCTATCTGCATAATCAACTTGCAAAAGTTGATTGGACGCTACATTCCTTAACATTTGTGACCTTCCATCACTCCAAATAATTTCTATTTTAGGTATAATAGAAGTTTGCCCTAATCCAAAATGTAATTTATTTGACACAGAAGACAAATAACCTCTTCCATTAACTAGCTGTCTAACTAATACATCATCATTTTTTAGATATACCTTTACAGTAGCTCCAACACCATATTTGTTAGCTTCTGAGCCATTAAATATCAATTGCAAAAAATTGTTACTGCTAATCTCTCTGGCATTATTCTTAAGTATGGTAGCATGTTCATCTAAATTATTGGTAACGATATCCAAATCACCATCGTTATCTAAATCCACATATACAGCACCATTTGAAAACGTAGGTTCCTCATCGCCCCAGTCTTTAGTTACATCGTCAAACTTTAAATTCCCCATATTCCTAAACAAATAATTTGTTAATCTTTGTTGAGGTAATTTTTGGGTAAAATCATAAAAATCCTTCTCGGTTAAACGATCCTTGTTTGTACTTATATACTTATTTATCTCGATGTTGGCATCACGATCCACAACATCCCGATAAACACCGTTGGTAACATATATATCATTCAATCCATCCAGGTCAAAATCGGCAATAAGTGTAGACCAGCTCCAATCGGTTTTAGCCAAGCCCGACATGTTTGCCACCTCACTAAACGTGCCATTGCCATTATTTACCTGCATGACATTGTGCATGTACTGATAGTGATAATCACTTTCTGTCATTTCATAAAATCTATCAACAGACATCATGGCCATAGTGGTTTTAGACCTTACATAATCCTCAGGGCTCATATCCAAAACATACAAATCGGTTAAGCCATCGTTATTAACATCGGCCATGTCTGCTCCCATACTGTAATAGGACATATGCTTAAACAAATCGTTTCTCCCTTCAGAAAAGGTGCCGTCTCCATTGTTTACATAAGCAAAATCGGGCATAATGAAATCATTCGAAACATATAAATCGTCCCATCCGTCACCATTTAAATCCCCCACTTGTACATGTAATCCAAAACCTAAATCTGGTAAAATACCTGCAGCTTCCGTTACATCGGTAAAGCGTCCATTATCATTTCTATAAAGCTTATCGCTACTTTTATATGCTGCTATTTCGTTACTGGAATGTATTTTTTCGAGGTCAATGACCTTACCTGTTATTCCAAAATCATTGGGCGCGTTGGTAATATACACATCCAAATCGCCATCTTTGTCGTAATCAAAAAATGTAGATGCTATCGATCTGTTTGTGTCGGCCAAACCATAAGCCTGAGCCTGTTCTGTAAAGGTTAGATCGCCATTATTGACATAAAGCATATTAGCCAGTTTTTGATCGCCGTTATACCAACCTGCCCTGTTAATATAGATATCCAAAAACCCGTCGTTGTTAATATCTACAACCGAAGTTCCCACATCAAAACCAGGCCGCTTCTCTATTCCCGCTTTAATGGTTATATCTTCAAACTGAAAGTTTCCTTTGTTTAAAAAAAGTTTATTGTGATAGATATTGGACGTAAAAAATAAATCTTCCAAACCATCGTTGTTAAAATCGGCGGCCGCTACACCACCTCCAATATAAATGTATTGGTACTTATAATAATGCAATTGATCAGACTCCAATATTTTATTTTCAAAAGTAACGCCACTTATATCTGAAGAAATCTTAGTGAACAATTTATCTGCCTTTAAATCATCTGCCGTTCTTTTACAGGAAAAAACACAGACCATCAGGCCCATTAGTGCATACTTATACATAGGGAATCTATTTAAAACTACTTTATTAAATCTACTAATTGGTAATAATCCGTATAGGGATGAACCACAAACTAAAAATTAAATGATTCTTAGTTTGTGGTTATTACTTTTTAATTAAAAAGATGTAGAATAGGGTTGTATCTCAGCCAAAGCAGCATTGTTGGTGCCGTCATAGACTTTAACCACATTAAATCTAAAATATCTGGCTGCAACTGCATCAGGAAGAGCTATGTCTTGAGAAGCCTTAACCTTTTCAAGCGTAAACTCACCTAAGGATGTCCAACTTGAATTGTCATCGCTAACCTCTATCTTACATATTTCTATGTTTCTTGAAAGCGATTGCCTTTGTATAATAAAAAACCCATTTATCTCTTGTGACGCTTTCATATCTACAATAAAGTAATGAGGCACCGTTGGTGTACATGCCCACCAGCAAGAATGCCAAAATGTATCTGGATTACCATCAAAAGTATTCCAAACCCTTCCATTACCCTCACCTTCTCCATCATTATCTTCCTGACTTGAATATTCTACTACTTCCCATCCCTCAGTATCTAAAGGTACCGGTGGTAATTTAAGGCTTGTATCTATAAGCACTTTATCTGGATCGCATGATTGTATTATTGTAGCTATTGCAAAAAAGGTTACAACCGCAAACATTATATTTTTTAGTTTTATTATATTTTTCATCTGTTAATATTTATCTGTTTTTTTTATGGTCAGATGTAATTCGCCAATTAACATCTCGAATGAGATCAAAATTTGATATGGCTCATTTCATAAAATATTTTGTTTTAAATACTCCAGAATGGTTTGCCTTTATGTAGCAAACCATTTATTGGAGCTGATTATACATTAATCATTTTGTATCAACGAAGGTTGAATTAATATTTGCTGTTCTGGGATAAACTCTACAATAACATTGCTTGTAGGCACCACTTCTCTATAGGAGCTAGCATTATCTATATGCGTCCCTGGATATCTTCTATCTAGAGTTCTTCCGTTTCTAAACACATCAAATTTTCTATGTCCTTCAAAGGCCAATTCCAACTGGCGTTCTTCCAAAACAACGTCCAATACAGTTAGCCCTACAGGTAATGTTCCTAAAGTATACGGAGGAATTTGAGCTCTTTCCCTTAATATATTGATATTATCGATCGCAGCCTGATCTGCACCTTGTTTAGCTAAAGCTTCGGCTTTATTCAAATACATTTCTGCTAAACGCGACACGGTTGGCGACCATAAATGTAAATCATTCTCTTGCTGAGAGGCTTTAAGAATATAAAACTTTGGATAGCCATTACGCTTATCCATATCAAAATCAAAGGTTACATCTTGCCTTCCGTTTGGTCCGTTAAAGTAGTAAACAGTTCTTCCATTCACATCTTCTGATTGGAGTACATAGTTAGTCCCATCATAATCAAAGGTAACCGTTCCTCCGCTCTCTGTTGTTCTGGCAAACTCGTATGTGTACCCATTGGTATCATTACCATCTACCCAATAAACCGCTGGTATTTTTTGCCCATTGTCATCAAGTAAATATTGAGGATCTATAAAGCTTCCTCTCAAATCGCCATTGTTTTTGTTTAATAATTCCAGATAGGTTTGAGATGCGTACATTTCACCCCAACCAACACCATCTATATTGGCGTAAAACGACCCTATGGTAAACCAATCTTCGGTACCTGGAATGTCAATATCCTTAGTCAAGGTAATAGAAAATATAGCCTCTAAATTGTCTTCTGGCTTAAACGTATTCATTATCGCATAATCTGAAGGCGATAAAAGTTCATACTGCCCAGAGTTAATGACCTTATCGGCATACTCAATGGCTTTTGCATTATCTCCCATATAAAGATACACTCTAGATAACAAAGCTTGAGCTGCCTCTTTAGAAGCAAAAGAAGCTCCTTTATTTTCATTCATTAATGCTTCTGCCTTTAGAAGATCTGAAATAACCTGATCGTATACTTCACCAACAGTATTCCTGTCTGGTGTATCATCCAAATTGGCAGTTAACTTTAAAGGTACGGACAGATTTGAAGTCCCTTGATAGTAAGGTCTACCAAAAACATTTCCCATTTGGAAATAGATTAAAGCTCTAATGTAGTAGTTTTCTCCAAGCACTTGATCTGCCTCTGGAGTGCCTTCTTCAAGTAATTCTAAAACCGTATTGACTCCAACCACGGCTCTATAAGAATTACTCCAAAATCTATCCGCTCTACTGTTGTTAGGGTTCCTTTGGTAGTTATAAAAAAAGTATAGAGGATCTGTGGTTCGTCCACTAATCATTACATTATCTCCCGAGTATTCAGATATCCTATGTAGGTCATCTGCCCACCCATCATAACCTTTGTCTCCTTTCAAGAACAAATAATTTCCTAAGGTAGCAGACTGTGCAGCACCTGGATCAGCAAAAAGATCTTCTGCTGATACTTCTGTAAAAGGACTTCTATCTAAATCACATGAGGTCATGACCAATGCAACTATTGATAGTAGTATATAATTTATTTTTTTCATCATCATATATTTTTTAATTAAAACGAAAGATTAAGACCTAATGCAAAACGCTTTGGTACGGGGTATCCAAGACTTGTAAAACCAAAAATTGTTATATAATTATCATCGACATCATTGATTGTTGGGTCTACCCCTGTAAATTTTGTAAAAGTCACCAAATTATCTCCCGTTACATAAATATTTGCTCCACGAATACCAACTTTTTCAAATAAAGATTCCGGTAAATTATAAGATAATCTTATATTATTTAACCTTAAATAACTGCCATCTTCTAAATAACGTGTAGAAGTAAGGTTCCCACTTGGGTGGCCTCCTTGTTGTGGTACAGGGTGTGTTGCAATATCTCCTGATTGTTGCCATCTGCTCCATCCATCAGGTAGAGCCATCTGGTTAAACTGTAAATAGAAACCATCTGAATCAAATAAATTACGTGAAGAATTATATAGTTCGGCTCCATAAGAAAAACTCCAATTAGAACTAAGCGTAAAATTCTTATATGTAATATTAGTATTAAAACCTCCAGTAAAATCAGGGTTTGCAGAACCTGCAATTTGTACAGTTGCTTCATTATAATCTGCTGTTGTCGACTTGGTTCCATCCTCATTCACTACTTCGTAAACAGGAGTACCATTTGCAGGGTGTACGCCTAACCATTTTCTCATATAGAACGCCCCAAACTCTTCCCCTTCTCTAATAATGGTATTACCTGCACCAAATATATCTGCACCATCAGGAAGCGCTTTCACTTCATTTTTGTTAAAACTAACATTAAAGCCAGCACTAATACTAAAATCCTCTTTATTTACAATATTTGCCGTCGTTCCTATTTCTATACCTTTATTGGTAACCGATCCAATATTTTCGTATCTCCCACTATAACCCGATAAATCTGGTAAGCGTCTAAAGAATAATAAATCTGAACTTTCTTTGTTATAATAATCGACTGTTAAGTCTACCGCATTAAACAATGTGGCGTCTAAACCAATATTAGATTCCGTTATTTTTTCCCATGATATATTTGGAGTTCCTAATCGGTTAGGCTTAGCGGCAATTGTCCCTGCATATTGAAACTGAACATCGTAAGTCGTTAAAAACGCAAAACCGCCTATTAAATTACCTACAGAGCCATAACTACCTCTTAACTTCAATACATTTATCTCATCTACATTAAAGAAATTTTCTTTGTGTATATTCCAACCAGCTGCTGCTGAGTAAAAGGTTCCATAACGATATTCTGGATCAAAGGCAGATGCCCCATCAACTCTTATAGATCCTTTTACAAAGTATTTACTCTTATAATCGTAATCTGCTGATAATAAAACTGACTGCTGTGCAGATTCACCTGCATTACCATTAATCTGGGCTGCTTCTAAACCTATATTCTGGACTTTTCCGTTAACTAAAATATTCTGGGATTCGGCTTGAAACCATCTTGATGAACTGTCGTTATATTCATAAGCCGCTAAAACATTTATGGTATGGTCATCGCTAAACATATTAGAATATTTTAGCATTTGGTTAGTGAACCTATTTAAAGATCTTGAATTATAGTCGGTAACAGAACCATTAAATGAACGACCAGAATTAGACCTTGGGTCTACATAGCTAAAGCTCTCATAATTGCCCCATCTAAAATTATTAGTAGATATAAATGTTAAATTAGGCAATAATTTATACTCAAAATCAAAACTAGCAAATAAGTCAAAAGATCTGGAATCATTATAATTCCATTGGCGATCATAAAAGAAATTACGCTTGTCTCTACCCAGCCAATCATCACCTTGTGCCTGATTAGCATTTACTACCGATCCATCTTCTGCAAAAGGTAAATCCCAGGGCAAGTTCGTATATGCTTCATACAACGGTGCTTCGTTAACGTGTTCCCTTCTATCAAAAACAAAATAAAGTTTTGGTTTAATAGTTAGTTTATCTGTTATATTATAATCTAAATTAGTACGGAAGTTATATCTATCCAGATCATTACCGATTACCGTACTTTCTTCACTATAGTATCCAGAAGATATTAATAAATTGTGTGTTTCAGTAGCAGCAGTAAACCTTATAGAGGCATCTTTAACAAAGGCATCCTGCGTTGCTCCGTCAACCCAATCGTAATCTCTTTCTAATAAATCTTCAGTAAACCAATCAAATGGATTTCCTAACTGCTCATGAAGATCATATAACTGCTGTGAATTCATGACCTTAAAATTCCCTGGATTGAATTGGTTTAAAGCCGTTTTTAAAAAGACCTCTACTTTAGGTTTTGCCCCTTCAGCTCCTCTCTTGGTAGTTACAATAATGACACCATTTGCAGCTCTGTTACCATATAAAGCAGTAGCAGAAGCATCTTTCAAAACAGACAAACTTGCTATATCATTTGGATTTAATTTAGGATCTGAATTTCCAAAAATTATCCCATCAACAACCCATAATGGCTCATTGTTACCATTACTTATAGACGAACGTCCTCTAATAAAGATATTTGGGGACGACCCAGGAGCACCACTACTTGGTAAAACCTGAACCCCTGATACTTTACCTTGCAGCATAGTGGCTACTTCTGGAGTGGTAACATCAGTTAATTTATCTGCCTTTACTTCTACCACAGAAGAGGTTAATGTTTCTTTTTTCTGTGTTCCGTAAGCAACAACTACAACCTCTTGCAATAAATCTACATCTTCCTTAAGGACAACATCAATAACTGTTTGGCCACTTACAGGAATCTCTTGTGTGCCATACCCAACATAAGAAAACGATAAAATATCGTTTTCGTTAACAGTAATTTTATAATTACCATCAAAATCTGATGTCACGCCCCTAGAGGTTCCTTTTACAATTACAGTAGCTCCCGCTAATGGCATCCCAGTCTGGTCTTTTACCTGCCCCGTTACTTCCAGCTCTTGGACTTCTACCTTCGATTCGGTTGTATTTGAAACAACATCTGCCTTTTTCTTTTTCTTCAAGACAATTTGGGTTCCTCTTACTTTAAACGAAGTGTGTGTGCTACCGAACAAGTTTGTCAAAAAATCATCAATAGCAGTTTCTTTCGCTTTTACGCTTACTTTACGGTTTAAATTAACAAACTTGGTATTGTAAACAAATCTATATTCGGTGGTTGATTCTATTTTATTAATAACGCTTGCTACGGTCATATCCTCTACGTCCAATGTAATTGTCTGAGAATAGGTGTCAATAGCAGACATGCTGAAAAATGAAGCAAAGACCAATAATAAAGTTAATTTCATTTTTAAATCGAGTTTAAGAAAAGGAAGGCACCTCCCTTTTTTCTCATGAAGTTTTTTCATACTTTTAAGGTGTTTAAATAGTGATTACTAATTTTCGTTGGTACTTCACTCAAACTATCGGGAAATGCGGCATCATTTCCCGTTTTTTTTTGAAGTGGTTTAAACTTTTTGGATTGAAGCGAAAATTGATGTATTTGTGACCAGATGAAGGCTTTTTTGAGTGGCATAGCAGGGCTACGTGACGATAAAAAGACAAAATATGGGTGCAAAACGGCAATTTTTTAGCCAATTTGTAAAAGTTTAAATCACTTCTTTATTAAAAACGCGTTTGAAAGTGAATTTTGTTGATTAAATTTCGAGTGGGTTTTTATGTCATACATTTTGGTTTTAATAGGGTTAGTTTATATTGATATTGTTAGTTTATAAATATGGTATTGCCTTTAATATTATACTCAAGCTCGTAACTGTCCCTAAAATAACTTAACACATTCTCCAAGGGCTCTTCTTTAAAATTAGCATAAAAGACCTCTTCATTTAATTGGCTATCGGTTATTATTATATGGACATTATAATAGCGTTCTAGCTTTTTAGCAATATTTTTGAACGGCATATTCCTAAACATCAAGCCCCCTTCCATCCAAGCCGTATAAAGTGACGTATCAACCGTTTCGGTTGTTATTTTTTGAAGCCCCTTATTAAGAGCCCCTTTAGTACCCGGTGTTATTGTTGTGCTTTCCCTTAACGACATTGCATCTGTATATAAACCTACCGAACCTTCAACAAGAACAACATCGGTTGTAGTATCCTCTGGATAGGCAGAAACATTGAATTCCGTACCCAAAACCTGAACGTTCAGATTTTCGGCGTTAACTACAAATGGATACTCTGTATCTTCTGTTACGTCAAAATATGCTTCACCGTTAAGAAAAACTTGTCTTGTTTTTTCTCCTTTTAAAAATTTAACAGGATATTTTAACGATGTTCCTGCATTTAAATGAACCTTCGTTCCATCAGACAGCTGCACTTCAAAACGTTTTCCATAAGGAACCGTTAAAGTATTGTATACCAGCTTATCTTTTGTCATATCGTTACTATAAGTTAGCTGTCCGCCATTTTGTTTACCAATTACGTTACCGTCTTCATCGACCACCTGTGTGGAACCATCTTCCTTAATAACCTTAATATTACCATTGTCCAATTGCAGCGTTATACTTTCTTCTGGTATTACAGGTATTGGTTTGCTTGTAAAATATCCTTTCTGGTAAACAAAGCCAATCCCTAAAAGTACTATAGCTATCGCAGCATATTTCATTACGCCCATAACTTTACGCAATCGATACACGCGCTTCTCTTTACTTATATATTCTAGTAATCGCTTATTAGAAAGTTCCTCATTAAAAGTTTTAAGGCTAAAGTCTACAGCATAATTAACTTCTACATAAGCCATAAATTCCTTTACGTGCTCTGGATCCTCAAGCCATGCTTTCAACGCTTCAAGCTCTAACAATGAAGCCTGTTTTGTGAAGTATTTTGCTATAAGTGTTTGGGTCTTTTGAGATATCATTTCTTCTTAATCTATAGCACTATAACGTTATAATTTTACATTACCCTAACTTTTATCTTAACTTTTTTTTATTTTCGCTTTGTTTGATACCTAAATTATTATCGTTTCGTTAATTAATATGGAATTGTCTTTCACAAATGACATCGCGCTTATTAAATCATTAAAGAAGGGAGACCCTAAAGCCTATACCTTTTTGGTTAAAACTTACCATCATAAACTTTGTGTCTATACTTATAGCTTAACCAACGACAACGATCAATCTGAAGACATTGTTCAAAACGTATTTGTTAAAATCTGGAAAAAACGCAACAAGCTCAAAGATGATTTTTCGGTTAAAAACTATCTATATAAAATGGTATATAACGAGTTTATCGATCAATACCGCAAACAAAAAATAACCTTATCTCTAGAAAAAA
The DNA here is from genome assembly GCF_039539345.1 of Snuella lapsa. NCBI lineage: Bacteria > Pseudomonadati > Bacteroidota > Flavobacteriia > Flavobacteriales > Flavobacteriaceae > Snuella > Snuella lapsa. The sequence continues at coordinate 29,953 of NZ_BAABCY010000065.1, forward strand.
AACATATAGAAGCATTAAGTACCATTATAGAAGAAAAAGACGAAAAATCATTGGAGCGACTCATAGCTATTGTTAAACAAGAGATAGACAATTTGCCACCTAAATGCAAAAGGACATTTTTATTAAGCAAAGAAGAAGGACTTACCAATATAGAAATTGCAGAATATTTAAATGTTTCCATCAAAACTGTTGAAGCCCACATAAGTAAGGCGTTCGTATTACTACGTAAAGCAGTTGGCCATAAAGTAAACGGTATTTTGTTTTTATTGTTTGGAAACAGTAAGAAAGTAAGTGGTTAAACATATTTGTGCCCTACAAATAAACATCATAGCCCAATCACTTTATCAGTACTTTCTTTTTAAAACTACTTTTTGGTGCTTCACAAAGTGAACACACATAATCGTCATGAAGATTTTCAAAAGGTGTTTTTGGCTCTATATTTTGGGTAATATCTCCATACACTTCATTATATACCGTTAAGCAATCGTTACATTGGTATACAATTTCTTGTTTCTTCTCTTTAGTGGTATTCGCTTCAGGTTTTTCTATTTCCTTCTCGGTTCCCAATTGTTCAAAATACAACTGACTTAACTCCATTAACAAACCCGGTAATTCCACCATGTCTACATCCTGAACATGCATAACGTACTCTCTCGTATTAGGATCAAAATTCTTTGCATATAATAAATTATAAGTATCCCTAACAACAAAATCCCCCTGTAGTTTAGGTTGTTTATTCTTTTCCACAACAATAGAGGTAAAATAATAAGCATTGTTTTCGTAGTTGGTAATTCCAAACGTTAGCCCATAAGTACTTATATCGTTCTGGTCGAAATTGGTAACCAAATATTTTTTTAAACTCAAAGCATCTGCATCTGCTACTGGAAGGTGCCAATTCAACTCCAACATAGAATGGCGCACATTTATTCCGTACTTACCCAAAAACTTTTCCCATTGCAATTTTGTTTGCACTGGAATCCCTTTAACAATAAAAGATTTCCAAGGAGTTATGGAAATTTTACCAATCTTGCTTTCTGCACACAAATCGCACATAGCCTTAAGAAAATCCAAATCGTACCTATTGTTCCTCCAATAGAGCCCTAACCAATATTTATCCATACCAATACGGTTCATACCTTCATAGTAAGGAAAAGGATAAAAAGGTACTTCTAAAGGGGCATCTACCGTACGGTTATTCGTGTCGACAGCATCGCTAACAAGCTCAAAGACGGTTTCAATAGTTTCCGGCTCTTCTTGTAAAACATTTTCAATAGCCAATTCTATCTTATCAAGATCCCAACTGTAAATAAGTGCTGGGTACATTTGCGTTTTTTTCCATTCTGGCAACCTTATGTACAAATACCAATAATCTTCATGCTCTGAAGCTATAAAATTAACATGACCTGTAAACAAAGGCACCAAACGCTGTTTGGGGTCCGTTATATTCACACGTAGCCTAAGATTGTGCTTAAACTGCTCCAATATATATAAATACCTGTCACCCGTAAGCCAAGAGGTACTTGGAAATATATCGGCCGACACATAAGACGATACTATATTTTCTGTACTGGTTTTATTAGGCTCAACCACTTGAATTTTATCAAATGCAACCAATCGTTCCTGATCAATTTTATCGGGGAATATAACATCTTGTCGTGAACCAAAAGAAATCGCATCCAACCCCAAATTTTCAGCCGTCTCACAAATGTATTTTAGTTCCGCTGGAGACAACACTCCACCGTTAATTATTAATCTGTTTAATTCCTTCATTTGGTTTCTTATCTTTTTAAACGGCTCCAGACACCTTAATTCGACCACTGAAGCTTATGCCTTTCTTTAAACTAGCACTTTAGCATTATTAAGCAACTCCCTTACTTCTGTTTTACAACTTCCACATCCCAAACCAGCGCCAGTAGTGTTGCATAGCTCTGTAAAATTAGTACATCCACTATCAATAGCTTGCTGTATATTCCCAGCACCAACCTGGCTACACGAGCAGACCAACTTACCAAGTACCGGTTTGTTATTAGAAGTACCACGCAACAAAGTATTCCGCTTATCAGACATCTCTATTTTACTCTCAATCATGGTCTTAAATTCGGCAAACTCATTTTTGTCACCCATTAATACAGCTCCAATCAACAAATCATCCTTAACAATACATTTTTTGTAATAACGCTTAGAAATATCCATAAAAATAACCTCCTCATAACTTGCATCATTTTCGGGTACATTAATATCCCCTATACTGCATAAATTAAGATCGTTGAATTTTAAAATATTCATCAATACCGAACCATGATACGAACAACTAATGTCGCCCGCTATAAAATTAGCCAAAATAGCAGCCTGTTCTTCCGCCGCAGAAGTAATACCAAACAATTGGTTGTTATATTCGGCTATTTCGCCTATTGCAAAAATATCGGGATTCGAGGATTGCAAATGCTGATTCACTTTTACACCACGACCACAAAGGATGCCATTCTCCCTGGCTATTTCCACATTAGGTATGGTTCCTATAGCATAAACAATAGCATTAGCCGTTATAAACTTGCCACTCTTTAAAGTAATATTAAGTTCGCCAGTATCGTCATCATCAAACACGGTACTCACCTCATTATCAAAATAAATCTGGATACCGCGTTCCTGAACATCCAAAGCAAGCAACTTACTCGATACTTTATCCAACTGACGCTCCATAAGTCGTGATGCCCGTTGTATAATAGTTACTTTAACTTGCTTATGCTTAAGAGCTGCTGCTAACTCCAAGCCCAACAAGCCACCTCCAACAATCACAACATGCTGCTGATCGGCTGGTAAGTTGGTAGCCTCCAAATAGGCCTTAAAGCGATCGGCATCCTCTTTATTACGCATGGTAAAGCGACCCAGCAAATCTATTTGAACATCTTTAGGAATAAATGCACGACTCCCAGTAGCCAAAATCAATTTATCGAAGCTATGTATTTCGCCATGGCTATCGGTAACTTCCTTTAACTTGGTATCTATCTTGGTAATATATGTTTTAGAATGCGTATAAACATCCAATTTATTTAATTCACCTTGCTTTATTTTTAACAACTGCTCCCAACTTAATTCTTCAGTAACATATTCTGGTAACAAGACTCTGTTATAAAATAAATTGGATTCCTTTGAAAACACATGGATTTCATCTTGCTCATTGTGTTCCCTATAATTCTGAATAAACCGAAACGATGAAGCACCAGCACCTACAATAATTATTTTTTCAATCGGCTTTTTATATTTTGACACAGAAACCGTTGTGAATTTAAAATCGGGTTCTTTCGATTGCGGATCAACGTGGGTATTTGTTAAATTATTAGCGCGGTTTAAATCGCTTTGAAGTTGTTTTCCCCAATGCATGGGTAGGAATACCACGCCTTTCTTTATGGCATCCGTTACTTTTGCCCGCACCCGCACAACACCATTTTTACTTTTTATTTCCGTTATATCCCCATCCTTTACTTTATTTAAATAAGCATCAACTGGATTGATCTCCAAAACAGGAGTGGGATAATGTGTTTTTAACCTAGATACCTTCCCTGTACGTGTCATGGTATGCCACTGATCACGAACACGGCCTGTTGTTAGTATAAGCGGAAAGTCTTCAGTTGGCATCTCCGAAGTATTCAATACCTGATCTGGCACATTGAATACTGCCTTTTGTGATGGTGTATAAAACTTTTTGTCGGCAAACAATCTTGAAGTTCCTGAGTGCCTGTATTCTGGAACTGGCCACTGAAACGTCCCTTCATTTTTTAAGCGATCGTAATTTAAATAAGATACATCAATATTAGTGCCTTTGGTCATTTCGCAGTACTCATCGTAAATTTCTTCTGCGCTGTTGTAGTTAAATCCACGAAAGCCCATACGCTGTGCAAAATCACAAAATATTTCAACATCTGGGCGTGCTTCTCCGGGAGCATTAACTGCTTTGGGTAAGTATGAAATACGCCGTTCAGAATTCGTCATAGTACCTTCCTTTTCTAACCATCCGGCTGCTGGCAATACCAAATCCGCATAAGCCACAGTATCCGATCGATGGGAAATATCCTGGACCACTACAAATTTAGCTTGCTTTAAAGCTTTTTCAATACGATGTGTATTTGGTAAACTCACCAACGGATTTGTACAAGCAATCCAAACGGCCTTTAATTTTCCACTCTCAAGAGCTTCAAACATTTCGGTAGCCGTATATCCCGGTTTGTCAGAAATACGATCCACTCCCCAAAACTGAGCCACCTCACGACGGTGCTCCTCATTCTGTAAATCTTTGTGAACAGCTAATAAATTAGCCATACCCCCTACTTCACGACCTCCCATAGCATTGGGCTGTCCGGTCAAAGAAAAGGGACCAGAACCTGGTTTGCCCACCTGACCGGTAATTAGCGATAAATTCAACAACGCCAAGTTTTTATTAACACCAACCACACTTTGGTTAAGCCCCATGGCCCACATGCTTATAAAACCTTTTGACAACCCAATAATATCTGCAGCCTTCCTAATATCTTTTTCCGGGACGCCACATAACTTAGAAGCCTTCTTTACCGAAACAGAAAAGATTTGTTCCTTGTAATCCTTAAACCCTTCAGTATGATTCTTTATAAAGTCATCATCAATCAATCCCCGCTCAAATAAACGTCTGCCAATAGCATTGTAAAGTATAATATCCGTACCTGGAAGCAATTGCAAATGCAGATCGGCAAAATTGGCAGAATCCGTTTTTCGGGGATCGACCACTATAATTTGAACGTCTGGATTTTGTTCTTTATGCTTTTCTATACGTCTAAAAAGGATAGGATGGCACCAGGCAGGGTTAGCACCTGTTATAAGGAAACAATCGGCCAATTCGATGTCTTCATATGAAGTTGGCACGCTGTCTTCTCCAAACGTTTTTTTATAACCAACAACTGCCGAACTCATACATAATCTTGAATTCGTATCGATGTTATTAGTTCCCAAAAAGCCCTTAGTAAGCTTATTGGCTATATAATATTCCTCTGTTAAACTTTGACCGGATACGTAAAAACCAACACTATCGGGACCATACTTTTTAATAACAGATTTAAAAACGCTACTAGCCCTATCCAAAGCAGCATCCCAACTCACACGTTCACGTGGGTGTGACCGACTCCAACGCATTTCCGGGTATAGAATTCTATCAGAAATATCATTTACCACATAGTGCAAGTTCATTCCCTTGGAACAAAGCATTCCTTTGTTTACCGGGTGGTCTTTATCGCCTTCAACAAAAATCTTATTATTAATGTCTTTTTTGACAACAATTCCACAACCTACCCCACAGTACGAACAAGTCGTTTTAACCTCATTATTAAACATTTACACTTGCGTTTTATACGAATTAAAAAAAATTAACAACACCAAACAAGAGCAGGTATTTATTATTCCCAATACCTTAAAAAAGAACCGTTAAATCTCTAAATTGGCAAAAAACGGCACTTAATAATTAGCTTTTTACAGGAACCAATGCTCCAACAGATTGTTTTAACTCCATCTTGGCCACTTTTTCATCCTTACTAGAAAACCGAATAGCCAATGCCACCATACCAGTCATTACCACTATAATACCTATTATAAAATATCCTTGCGAAACAGCATCCGAAGCTGCTGCTGCCTGTGCAGTATTTATAGCATCCTCGCCCAAACCTTGACTAGCAGTTATTGCTGCTTTCTCTGCTATTGCCGATTTCGATTTAAGTAGTAAAGCCGCTAAAAAAGCCCCTACGTTACCCCCTGCCCCTACAATACCAGATACGGCTCCTATTGCTTTCTTATTTATAAATGGCACTACTGAAAATGTAGCACCTTCGGCCATTTGCACCGACAAACTAAACAAAATCAAAAATACGATCCCTAGTACAATACTGCTTGTCGTAGAAAAAGTAACCAGTATAATACCCTGTAGTGTTAACATAAAAGATAAAAACAAGACACGCCCTCGCAAACCTTTTAGCTTGCCAAACTTATCACCAAAAAAGCCCCCTAATGTTCTTGCAAAAATATTCATTAGGGCAAAAGATAATACAATGTTACCTGCTGTAATGCGCTCTAAATGAAACGTATTTTGTAAGTAATCATCCATCGTACCGTATACGGTAAGTTCTATCCCGAAGCAAGACGCATAGACCAAAAACAGAATCCATATTCTGTAATCGGTTATAACCTCCATAAACTTTATTTGCGTCTTTTTTACAACAACCGCTTCCCCCGCGGTTCTTAGTTCTTTAAAGTTACCCTCTGGTGTATCCTGTGTAAAAAAGTAATACACCAATCCCATTAAAAAACATATCACACCTGCAATCACCATCGCATAACGCCACGCTTCCGATTCTGCAACACCAAAACCTACAACAGCCGCCGCAATTAAAGGCATTCCCAATCGGTTAGCGCCTCCTCCCAAATTCCCCCATCCCGCAGAAGTTGCATTAGCGGTTCCTACTACATTAGGAGCAAACATTAATGACGTGTGTACTTGTGTTATAACAAATGAAGCCCCTATAAAACCAATAAACAACCTACATATTAAAAATTGAAGTGGCGTTTGTACCAAGCCACATAAAACAACCGGGATAGCCCCAAGCATTAAAAGAAACGTATAACACAAACGAGGACCATATTTGTCGCATAATTTACCTATAAGCAAACGTGCGAAAACAGTTCCCGAAACTGCTAATATAATCGAGTTCCACTTTTGGTCGGGCGTTAATCCCAAATCCTTAACCACATCAGGCATAAAGGGCACTATACCAAACCATGCGAAAAAACACATGAAAAATGAAATAGACGTAATCCAAAATGTACGTATCGGAATCGCTTTAAAATCCAGTAAATTTAGTTTTGTTGCCTTGGTTGCACTTAGATTTGTCATAACTTATAAATTTTATACGTACAAATCTAAGTATAAATACGTAACAAACACAATCCAAATACGTATTCATTTAATAATTATAAATATGATAATTATAAAAAGCCCCAATTAAGAATCCGTTAAAAAGACAGCCCCTAAACAGTAAAAAAAACACTTAATCTACCAACAACAACATTAACTAACCATTTCTTTACTTAGCAAATAACACCCTACCAGTATTGATTTAAAATTGCTTGAATAAAGCGCAGCTATTTTTTACTTGGCGACAAAGAAAACACAAGTGTGACAAAGTTACGGTTAAGCCCTATTTTACAGCACTCTCGTAAAAAGGCAAACTTTAGTAAGTAATTTTAATATTAGCAATAAGATTTCTAAGTTAACAGCCTGTATGTTATTTCAGAAGGAGCCAATAAAGTGAAACAACACACAAAAGCGCATAGTTTTAACTAAATTTGAGGTCTATAAATCAAACCAACTGGTACTCTTTTGCCTTATCCATAAGCTCTTTAAGATTTTTTACATCCATTTTTTTCATCAAATTAAAACGATGTACCTCAGCCGTTCGCTTACTAATATTGAGTTCTTCGGCAATATCTTTATTGATCTTTAATTGAAGTACAAGCTCTAAAATTTGCTTTTCACGCTTGGTAAGGTGAAATGGTGCCTCAACACTAGGTTTAGGCGGACTCACCCTACTTACATTACCACTTATAAAGTTATTCATAATAATAGACGAGATATCTCCTGTAAAATACTTACCACCAGAAGCCACTTTATTTAGCGCTTTAATAAATTCGTCTTTACTAGCCCCCTTTAACAAATAACCGTCTGCCCCCGCCTGAATAGCCTGTACTACATACTCTTCAGAATCATGCATAGAAAGCACCAACGTCCGTACATCGTTATAGCTATTATTGATAGCCCTTACTACTTCAATGCCATTCATTTCGGGCATACGAATGTCTACAACCAAAACATGAGGCTTATTGTTTTTAACAACTTCCAATGCTTCCTTTCCATTTGAAGCCTCGTCAATAACCTCAATACCCGATTGATCTTCTAAAAGTGCCTTAATACCATCCCTTACCAGTTCGTGGTCATCTGCTAAAACTACATGAATAACATCCATAAATTATTGTTTAATAAACTATCTTTAGGTTGCCCCAGATAGTTATAAGAAAAATACTTTTAATTTCGAGGCAAACTCAAAACAATAAAGAATTTCTTGAAACGAACTATCCCCGACGCTGAGCGTCGAGGAATTCTTTTTGATTAAAACCCCGATTATCGCGTAAGTACAAAACTACTGAATTTTACGTAATACTACGTAACCCTTACAAAGGAATATTTAAAGTCACTCGTGTTCCTTTACCCGGCTCTGAACTAAGAAATAAACGCCCATTTATATAAGTAATGCGCTCTTGCATAAAGGTCATGCCCATTCCCCCATCACCATTTTTGACATGCTTTACTTTATCTGGGTCAAACCCCTTACCATTATCATCAATCACAATACTCAACAAGTTTTCACTATGCGCCAGAGATACCAATATATGCGTGGAATCTGCATATTTTATAGCATTATTAATAGCTTCCTGCGTGATCCTGTATATGTTAATTTCCGTTAGGGAATCCAAACGTTGGTTAAAATTGGTCTTATTGTAAAACACAATTTGTTTTCCGGTAAGCTTAGATAACTCTTGCGTAAGCTTAGTAATAGCAGGGACAATACCATGATCGGTAAGCTCTGGAGGTGTTAAATTAAAGGTTGCCGTTCTTACCCCCTTAATAATATTGGTTGTCAATTCCTTTAAGTGATCAATCTTTGAAGCTGTTTTTTCAATATCCGAAATATCGATACTCTCCAGATTGTATTTTAACCCTGTAAGCATCTGTCCAATACCATCATGGACATCCTTTGCAATACGGTTTTGCTCCTTTTCCTGATTTTCAATAATCTTACTGGAAATGATCTTTTGCTGACTCATTTTTTCCTCAAAACGCGTCTTGGTTAAGTGTTCAATTTCCAACTGAGCTTCTTTTCGCTCAGTAATCTCCGAAGCTATAATGAGTAACTCCGATGTATCATCGGTGGGATTAAAAGGAATGATAGCCATTTCCAGCCAAATTCCTTCACCGTCCTTTGTGGTTGCTTTTACCTCGCCTTGCCAACCTGTTTTTTTATGCTTTGAAATCAAATCGTCTATAATCATCCGTTCATTTTCATGGATGGATAGGATTTCAGAAAAATTAGCACTTGCCTTAAATCTATTAAACTTAAAAAGCCGGGAAAATTTATTTCCCATATGCACGACACTTCCATTGGACAAAATACGAGCAAACAAAAGTGTTTCGTCCATAGCATGGCTCAAAGCACGCAATTCCTTAATGGATTTTTCCTTAGCCACACTTAGCACATCAGCATCATAAGCCATTTTCTTAGCTTTTTTTTCTGCAACAAGCAGCTCTGTCAAGGTCTGTTTTACACTCTTTGCTGTTGGCCAGAAAATAAAAAGAAATTCGAAAAGCAATATTAAAAGAGTTAGCGCTGTTAGCAATAGCTCTAAACGCCTTAACCAATTTACTTTTTCATCAGCTTCCCTATCATACTGGTTAACAATTTTATCCATTACAGACAAAAAATCAGCTTCAGTTTTCTTTATAGTGGTAATATCATCAACATAAGAACCAATTTTAAACGTCGGCCGTTCCTCAATCGTTTCAACAATACGTTTTGAAGCCTCGCTAATGGTTTTAAAGGATACATTCAGCCTTTTAAACAAATTAGTAACAACCACACTGTTATTACCAGGCAATCCTAAGCTATCATTTCCGCTTTGTAGCGACTCATGTGACACTTGCCACAAAGCCAGTGTTGCTTTAATGCTGTCCTTGATCCTTAAAGCTTTACCCAAATCATCTTCAGCTGCCAAAGAAACGATTTCCTTGGTTAGCTTCTGACTTAGCATACGCTGCCTTCCCGCTACATTTATGACTGTTGAATCACTTTCTTGATCGCGCAAATGCTTTCTTATAAGCACTTGACTAACCACCACCGAAAGTGCAATAGTACTTAAGGCAATAACATATAAACGGCTTAACTTATCGAACGTTCGCTGATCTAAAGAATTCCCATTTTTACGCATTGCCCTTTTACTTGTTAAGCGATAGCTTGTTTAATTAAAGATAAATCTTTCTCCGAAAATTTAAGTTTTAAGGCAGCCTCATGGCCTGCTTCCGACATTTTCCCCCAGGTTTTCTTTAAAATATCGATCACCTTTTCGTCAACATGCTTAGCTGCAAACTCCTCGAAGTAATAATCAAGGAACACCAAACATATGACATCCTCTAAGGTTTGGCTCCCTTCATCTTTCTTAATCAGCTTTTTATTAATTAAAAAAGCAACACGCTCTATAAAGTCTTCCTCATACCCAACTTCTTTTAAAATCTCCGACGTTAAATCGGCATGCATTCTTTTAAGGGTCTCGCGCCATTTCAAATACCCAACGCGATCCATTGGATAGTCGTCCCTTGGTATTTTCCAACGACAAATATGCTGTGCCCTTGCCGCTATTTGAAGTGCTTCGGATGCATCTGGTTTAAACTGCAACAATTTTTGGGTCATGCGTTGCGAATACAACAGCTCTTTAGAAAAAGCAATGTCGTTCACCTGGTAAGTGTTAATATCTTCTGAATTTTTATTATCTATTAATATAATAGCACTTTCAAATCGTGTTGGTTTCATAATTCCGTTATTCGTTAATCTATAAAGCCAATATACACATTTCCATCTTTTATTTTAACAGGATAGGTTGCAATTTTCAGATCTTCTCCTCCTAAATTCGACCCGTCTTCCAAAGAGAAATTCTTTTTGTGCATAGGACATGCAACCTTAGGCACACCATCCTTATCCCCTATCATCCCTAAGGACAAGACCATCTCCATTTTATGTGGACACAAATTCTGGCAGGCATACCACTTGTTGGTTCTGGTAAAATTATAAACAGCTATCTGCTTGGATTTGTACTTTATACAAGCTCCGCTGTTCTCCGGAAAATCGGATACCCCACCAACTTTAAACCATGTTTTCACACTATCCCCTCTTACTGTCTGGTATTGTTCAAGAATATTTTCCATAATTATAATATGTTATTTCTAAATTATTTCTGGCCATTTTCACAAAGGCCAGGCTTTTCATTATATGCTTATATGTTAATGTGTTGATGCGTTTATGCCTTGAACCGAAGCTTCCAATAACAGTTAAACAATTACACGATTAAACAGCTAAAATGTTTATGCGTTGATGCGTTTATTTGTTGAACCAAAGTTTCCAATTAAACAGCTTAACAATTCCACGATTAAACGATTACACGATTTTAAACAATTACACAACTAAACAACTTAACTCCAAGCCTTTGGCATCTTTTGATCCCGCATCGGCACAAACACCAAGTTATCATCTGTATCGTCAGAGTTTACAAAATGCTTAAAACGCTTGCGTATGTTAGGGTCTTCTATAGCTTGTTTCCATTCACACTCGTACTTATCGATTAGCCCCTTCATTTCTTCTTCCAAGTCTTCTGCAATGCCTAAAGAATCTTCTATAACAACTTGCTTTAAATATTCAATCCCACCATCCAGTTTATCCAACCAAGGCGCTGTTCGCACCAAAGGACCTGCTGTTCTAATATAGTACATGAGGAATCTATCTAAGTATTTAACGGCTGTCTCATCATCTAACTGCTCCGCAAAAAGCACAGCATGTTTAGGTGTTGCTCCTCCATTTCCACATACATATAAATTCCAACCGCCTTCAACAGCTATTAAACCAAAATCTTTACCTCTAGCCTCTGCACATTCACGAATACAACCAGACACTCCCCCTTTTAGTTTATGTGGTGAGCGCAACCCCCTATACCTGTTTTCTATTTCTATGGCAAACGTGACACTTTCGTGCATACCGTAACGGCACCAAGTAGAGCCTACACAACTTTTAACAGTACGCAACGATTTTCCATAAGCATGCCCACTTTCAAAACCAGCATCGATTAAATCCTTCCAAATAAGGGGCAATTCATGCAATTGTGCTCCAAACAAGTCAATACGTTGCCCACCTGTTATCTTGGTATACAAGTCATACTTTTTTGCAACCTCGCCCAAAACAATCAGTTTATCAGGGGTAATCTCGCCACCAGGCACTCTCGGCACAACGGAATAGGTCCCGTTACGTTGAATGTTTGCCAAAAAGCGGTCGTTTGTATCCTGTATTGCTACCTGACGATTAGGTGTCTCCATATAGATACTTGCAAAAATAGAGGCCACAAGCGGTTTACAAACTTCGCAGCCATGCCCTTCTCCAAACAAGTTAAGTGCCTCGTCGTAATCCTTTACCTTATTGATCTTAATAAGATCGTATAACTCTTGTCTGTTAAATGCAAAATGTTCACAAATCGTTTCCTTGACTTCTTTGCCTTGTGACTTTAAGGTTTCATTAACCAAATCTACTACCATTGGTTTGCATCCGCCACAGCCAGTTGTAGCTTTTGTTTTAGTTATCACTTCCCCGAGGTTATTACAACCTCCTTCTGTAATGGAACAGCAGATGTCGCCTTTGGTTACACTTTCACATGAACACACTTGAGCAACATCTGGAATATCCATTACACTACCAAATGAAGATCCGCCTTCCCCACGTCCACCAATAATCAATTCTTCAGCTTCTTCTGGGATTGGCAAGCCATTTAAATAAATTTGATGTAGCATATTATAATCGGAGGCATCACCAATTAAAATACCACCCAGCAACGATTTGCCGTCATGACTAACATTAATACGCTTATATAGGTTTTTAGTCTTATTTTCATAAACGATGGAATATCCTTTTTCTACAGGCATAAACGGTTCACCATAACTGGCCACATCAACACCTATTAACTTTAATTTGGTAGACAGATCTATAGTATCCTGCATTAAAACATCTGTATTTCCTAAAATCTGATTCACTGCCACCTCAGCCATATCATAACCAGGAGCCACTAAACCATAAATCATCTGGTTGAACAATGCAACCTCTCCGATGGCATAAATCTCGGGGTCGGAGGTTTGCATTTTATTGTTTACAACAATACCACCTCGAACGCCCATTTCCAGGTTACAGGTTCTTCCTAATTCGTCCCGCGGACGAATACCAGCCGACACGACCAACATCTCCACATCTATCTTATCATATTCGCCAAACTCCATACCCGTAATGGCATCATCTCCCAAAATCTTATTGGTTGCTTTAGACAAATGCACCTGAATTCCTAAGGACTCTATTTTCTCCTGCAATACTTTACTTCCACGTGTATCCAGCTGTCTGGGCATTAATTTAGGGGCAAATTCAACAACATGGGGTTCAAACCCCATATCTAAAACCGCTTTTGCTGCCTCCAACCCCAAAAGCCCCCCTCCAAGAACGGCAGCCTTTACGGTTTCATTAGTACCCTTTTTTAAGATTTCTGCATAGGCCAGCATGGATTCTAGGTCTTCAATAGTTCTGTAAACAAAAACGCCCTTCTTTTCGATACCGTTTATGTTAGGGACAAAAGGAGCAGACCCTGTAGCTAATACTAAATAGTCGTACTTATAGTGGATATCTTCAGAAGACGTAATCTTCTTTGACGCCCTGTGAATATCTGTAATACGTTGGTTTGTAATCAATTCTATACCATGCGACTCATACCAAGATCGCGGTGCCATTTCCAAGGCTTTAGCATCTTGGTTTTCAAAGTATTCACTCAAATGAACACGATCATACGCAGGTCTTGGCTCTTCACCAAAAACAGTAATTTGATAGCCTTTAGCGTTCGATTGTGCTACAAATTTCTCACAAAACTTATAACCAACCATACCATTTCCAACAACGATTATTTTTTTCATCTGTTTACATTTTATTGTTTTTCATCGGTCAGATGTAATTCGCCAAAAACATCTCAGTTAAGCATCAAGATTTATTATGGCTCATTTCATAACTACGTATTTAAAATTCAAAAATAAGTATTTTTACGTATCAAAATATACGTAATCATACTAATCGTTCTTGAAACTGTAATTATTAACAATTTCTTAAATCCTAATCGCTTTAATTACTTATAAAATAATAAACAGGTGTTTAAATTGGGAAAGCAAAAATTAGCTATCTAAGCCTCAACTGTTACAATAACACTCTTAGAGGCAGGTGTTTTAGCCGTATGCGCAAAGCCATCCAAAGGCACCAAAACATTGGTTTCAGGAAAGTAAGTAGCACAACAATTTTTAGGAATATCGTATCCAATAACTTTAAAATTGTTTGCTGTCCTAACAACGCCATTGTAATGGGATTTTAAATTCACTACTTGGTGTTCTTCAAGGCGTCTTTCTTTCATATCATCTCGATTCATTAAAATAATACGCCTTTCATTAAAAATACCACGATAGCGATCGTTAAGACCATATATTGTAGTGTTAAACTGGTCGTGACTACGTATAGTCATCATAATCAACTCACCTTGCCTTAATTCCCATTCTGGCAATTTATTTAAGCTAAAATTAGCTTTACCTGTTTGGGTATTAAATTGCCTTACACGCGCGCCATTTGGCAAATAAAACCCTGAAGGCTCTTTTATACGCTTATTATAATCTTTGAACCCCGATACTACGTCTTCTATATCGTCACGTACCAGATTATAATCATCTTTATATTGCAACCACTTAATTTTGGATCGGTCTTTTAAGGTTGCATATGCAATACCACATACTACGGCCACCTCGCTTAGTAGTTTTTCTGAACAGGGTTCTAAAACGCCTTTTGTTGATGACACCACACCCATTGAATTTTCGACACTTTGTATCTGGATACCCGTTTTTTGATAGTCTTTCTCCGATCGTCCCAAACAAGGTAAAATTAAAGCCTCTTTTCCAGTTACCAGATGTGAACGGTTTAGCTTGGTACTTACATGTACTGTTAAGTTACAATTACTCAAAGCTTTTGCTGCATATTCTGTATCTGGAACAGCCGAAATAAAATTTCCTCCCAAACCAAAAAATACTTTGGCTTTTTTATCGTACATAGCCTTAATGGCATCGATAACCGAATAGCCGTGCTTATGCGTTGGTTTAAATCCATACTTTGCTTCTATTTTATCTAAAAAAGCTTGTGGGGCAGCTTCCCAGATACCTACAGTACGATCTCCCTGCACATTGGAATGCCCCCTTACCGGACACGTACCAGCACCTTCTTTTCCAATACTACCTTTTACGAGCAACAAATTAACAAACTCCCTGATGTTATCTACTGCGTTTTGGTGCTGGGTAAGACCCATTGCCCAACAAATAATAATCTTTTGGTTACTAAGTATCAAATCAAACACCTTATTAAACACTTCTAAGCTTATACCAGAAGCTTTTAAACAGGCATCAAAATCATACGTTTTTAAATCGGTTATAAACGCCTCGTAACCATGTGTAAATGCTTCAATAAATTCTTTATCGAACACATTGCCATCTGTCATTTCCTTTTCTAGTAATTTAATGAGTAACGCTTTTACAAATGCCACGTCACCATTTATGGTAATAGGAACAAATACATCGGCTATTTTGGTGCCGCCTGCTAATAACTTAATGGGGTTTTGCGGATTGGTAAATTTTATCAAGCCTGCTTCTGGCAAGGGGTTTATAGCTATGATTTTCCCTCCATTCCTTTTACATTTCTCTAAAGCCGTTAACATACGTGGGTGATTGGTTCCTGGGTTTTGCCCAACGACCATCACCAACTCTGCCTTATACAAATCGTCCAATGTCACCGATCCTTTACCAATGCCTAAGGTTTCCGATAAAGCACTGCCGCTGGCTTCATGACACATATTGGAACAGTCTGGTAAATTGGATGTACCAAACTCCCTTACAAACAACTGGTATAGAAACGCAGCTTCGTTGGTTGTTCTTCCTGATGTATAAAATACTGCTTCGTCTGGATGCTCCAAAGCATTTAAATTCTCGGCTACTTTTGTAAAGGCATCACCCCAAGTAATTGGTTGGTAATGTGAAGCTCCTTTGGGTAAGTACATAGGCTCTGCCAACCTACCAGATTTACCTATTTCAAAGTCTGATAAGCCTGCTAGATCGTCTACAGTGTGCTTTGCAAAGAAATCTGCTTTAATGGTTTTATTCTGTGCTTCTTCAGCCATGGCTTTCATTCCATTTTCGCAGTATTCACCAAGCACAGAACGTTCATCGTCTGGGTCTGGCCAAGCGCAACCAGGACAATCAAAACCTCCTTTTTGATTCATCTTAAAGGAAAGCTTAATTGCGTTGACTGGATTCATATATTTAGAAACTTGTCCTACAGCCGATTTTAAAGCATCCATGCCTGCACTATTTTTTGGAGGTGCTTTAACACTTAAATCTGTAAACGTTTCTGGTGTACTCGCTTTTTCAAAAGGCGTTTTTGGCATAACTCTAATTTTAAGTTTTAAATACTTCTTTAAACATGGCTTCATAAACTTCTTTTGTGTCCAAATCTACCATGTCTTCAGTAGTCTCCATGAGTCTTACAGCATCCTTATACTTCCCTAAAAGGTGCTTTGCTCCTTTATCATCATTCAGCTCCAATAAGTCTGCAAAGTAATTTTTATCGAAAATAACGGGTACTCCTACCTGATTTTCACCATAAGAAGTAGCTACAATTACTTTTTCGTCAGGTTTAAAGTTTTTGACTAAAGTATTTAGAAACTCTGATGTTACAAAAGGTTGATCGGCTAATACAATCAGCACGCCATCTACATCTCTTTTTGATTGGTTAATATGCTCTATTCCACAGGCTATAGACTTCCCTAACCCCAGATGCCACTTGTCATTACACACTACGTTTACAGGAAATGTTACTATTTTCTTTTTTATACTAATGTGATTGCTTCCTAAAACCACAGTAACGCGTCCAGAGTAACACGGCAATACTGTCTGAATGATATGCCCTAACAAAAAAGTACTACCCCATGGTAATAATTGCTTTGGTGTCCCCATGCGTTTAGAAGAACCCGCAGCTAAGATCAATACTTCAATATTAGGTAATCTACTAACCATCTTAATTAATTTATGTACGGTTTTCAATTATGGATGCAACCTATTTTTTGACTAAGCGATATGGGTTCCTTTTGTCTGGTTATAGCTAATATTTCAGCTATAATGGAAACAGCAATCTCTTGAGGTGTTTCTGCCCCAATGTTGATACCAGCTGGTCCGTGTATACTATCCAAAAACACATCATCGGCAGCGGGGCAATATTCTAAAAATTGAGACAACATATCTTCTCGACGTCTGGCAGGGCCCAAAAGCCCTATATAGGCCGGATTACACTCTTTTAAAGCGACCAGATAGCGCAGATCGTTTGCAAAGTTATGACTCATTAAAACCACGGCGGTCTGTTGATCGATTACTTGCATCCCTAATTGTTCTGGCGTTTGTGCATAAAATGCATGTGCTCCTGGAAAATCTGTTATGGATTTAGATTCTGTGGCTCCAGCAATCACGGTAACTTCCCAGCCCGTTAAAGCTGCATACTCACACAACTGCACCGCATCATGTTCTGCCCCTACAATGACTATTTTAAAACAAGGTGGTAATTTTTGTTTGAAAACGGAATGGCTCGTTTCACCTAACTTAGTCTTAAGTCCTGAAACGGAGAACACTGCTTCTTCCATTTTTACTGCAGAACCTATTCCTGAAATCGTTCCTTCTTCCTTTTCAAAATACGACCATATTTCTATAGGTAACCTTGCCTTTAAACAGTTTTTAAAAGCATTTTCAAATATTTCTGTTGGTCGGAATGGTTCCAAAAGGATATACAAGATGCCTTCGCAACCCAAGCGATACCTGCCATCATAGGTCATCATTTTGGAAACACCTGTTTTAAATACGGTTTCAGATTGTAATAGAATTTCTTTTTCAACGCAGCCACCACTTACAGCTCCAATCATACGACCATCCTCCAAGACTAGCATTCTTACACCTGGTCGGCGATAGGACGAGCCATCCAATGCTACTACGGAAACCAAAACAGATTTTAGACCATTATTTTTAGCCAATACCGCTTCCTCAACTATGGCTTTAAATTCGTGTGTCATGCAACCTACGTGTTTAACCTACTATCTTTTCTGTTTGCAAATGGCTCATATATGGCTGTTTGGTAAGTCGCTTACCTGTTGCGGCATATATGGCATTAGCCACCGCTGCTCCCACTGGTGGTAATGTAGGTTCTCCCAAACCAGTTGGTGCTATATCGCTATCTACAAAATGCACATCTACGATAGGGGTTTGCCCCATTCTGATTAACTGGTAGGTATTAAAGTTATTGGATTGTGGCTCTCCATTTTTAAATGACAAACTGGAATACATAGCATGTCCAATACCATCTATCACACCTCCTTTAGCCTGATTTAATGCTCCAAGCGGATTTACAACTACGCCACAATCTATAGCACAAGTAACTTTTTTCACTATAGGGAAACCATTCTCCATTACCACATCTGCTACTTCGGCAACATGGGTATTATGGCAATAGTATACAGAAAACCCTTGATAAACTCCTGATTCTGCTTTACCCCAATTTGATTTATCTACTACTAGCTTAATAACACCTTCCAAGCGCTCGGGACTATATTGTATGCGTTTATCGGTATTGCCTTTTACATTTTGTAGCAAGTCTATATGCAATTGTATACGATCTACTCCCAAGGTTTCTGCCAATTCATCGAAAAAGCTTTGTTCTGCACTTGCTAAAAAATTGGTATAGGGTGCCCTCCAGGCTCCTGTAGTAATTGCACTTTTATAATTAGCTGTATCTACTTGGTAATTCTCTATAGCTCCAGCAGGAAAGAAATTAGGCACCAAACCGTACATATTACTATTTATTGCCGCCTCTTTTAGGTAATATCCTGTTACTTTTCCGTCCTTTACCGAAGCCGCTATTCTATATTTTGTTGCTGGGCGGTAAACTCCTGTGGTCATATCGTCTTCTCTTGAAGACACCATTTTCACAGGCTTTTGGATCGCATTAGCAATTTCTGCTACTTCAAAAACAAAATCCCCATAAAGACGTCTACCAAAACCACCTCCCATACGCGTCATATCTACATGGATGTCGTCTAAATCCCTTCCCAACATGTCGGAAACTACTTTGGCTGCTTCCTCAGGGGTTTGTACGGGACCTGCCAAATGAATTTTTTCGGGCGTTACGCTTGCAAAAAAGTTCATGGGCTCCATACAGTTGTGCGGTAAAAATGGGGCTTCATATGTACGCTCCAAAACCTTATCTGCTTCGGCAAATGCTTTTTTTACATCGCCATCAGACCGTCTGGTATTAAAAGTATTACCATCCAACAAGTCCATTAACAACTTATCATGATCTTCTGTACTTTCCAATGGCAATTCATTTTTCCAAATAGCCTTTATGGCTTTTTTTCCTTTAAAGGCATCCCAGGTAGATTTTGCAATAACGACCACTTTATCACTTTTACTCAAGGGAGCTGTCCAACTAAGCTTTCCTCTCTCTATATAGGCTCTCGCTTTTTCTCCAATGGTAATTACATCTATCACTCCTGGCAATGCTTTTGCTGCGGTAGCATCGAAAGATTCTAAAACCTGTCCAAATGCAGGTGGGCGCAATACTGCGGCATAAACCATTCCTTCAACTTTATAATCCATACCAAACAAAGGTTTTCCCGTAACAATCTTATCAATATCAACATTGGCTGTATGCTGACCTATAATCGTAAAATCCTTTGGATCTTTCAACTTTACATCTTCGGGCACCTCAAGGGATGCTGCTTCAACTACTACGTCACCATAGCCTAGTGTTTCGCCTTTTGCGTTTGTAATAACCCCCAACTTGGCCGTACACTCTGATGCATCTACTCCCCATCGGGCAGCCGCTGCATTAATCAACATTTGTTTTGCAGTGGCTCCGGTTTGTCGTAAAGGCATCCAGTTTTGCCTAATAGACTGACTTCCTCCTGCCATTTGGTTTTTATACTTTTCGGTGTCCAAAGGAGCCTGTACGACGTACACATCATCCCAAAGTACATCCAATTCTTCTGCAATAAGCATGGGCATAGATGTTTTTACGCCCTGACCTATTTCTGGATTTGGTGAAAAAATAGATACTTTCCCCTCTTCTGAAATCCTTATAAATGCATTAAAGTCATTGAAATTTAATTGACTGATATCTACGGGCATCTTTGCTTCTGGTTTGCAAGCATTAAATAAATTAAACCCGATAAGCATCCCGCCACTGGCTAAAGCCGACGTTCTTAAAAATGATCTTCTACTAAATGTCTGTTGTTTTGAAGTTGCCATTGTAATAAATTCTATATACAGGTTTAACTTAATTTATCGGCTGCTACTTTAACCGCTTTTTCTATACTGTTATAAGATGCACAACGACAAATATTACCATGCATTGCATTTCTTATTTCTGTCTCGCTCGGGTTGGGATTATTTTCCAAAAAAGCAGAAGCCGTCATAATTTGTCCCGATTGGCAATAGCCACATTGTGGTACATCAATTGCTTTCCAAGCCTCTTGAACGGGATGGGTACCGTCTTTTGACAACCCTTCTATGGTAGTTATGGACATGCCCTCGGCCTGAGACACCTGCATAAGGCAACTACGCATAGCTGTACCGTTAACATGTATTGTACAGGCACCACATTGCCCGATACCACAGCCAAATTTAGTTCCTACTAAATCTAGATGATCCCGAAGCACCCATAGCAAAGGTGTATCCATATCTGCCTCGACAGTATGTTTTGTATTGTTTATTGTTAAATTGAATGTTGGCATAATATAATTTGGTTTGATTAACTTTTTTAACAGAAATGCAATAAAGATAGTAAAAAGAATTTCTTGAAACCAACTGCCTCCAAGACAAACCCAAGGAATTCTTTTCGAGTAAAATATAATAACAAATAGTGCTTTCTATTTTTTTAAGACAGTTTTAATAAACTCGAAAGCACGACGCTCATTGTAATAAACATTCTTATTATCGATAAAACCAACATGTCCGCCATATTTTGGCATTTCTAAATACAGGTTAGGGTTTTCTTTGGCTTCTTTTACAGGAAAGCATTCTGCCGACAAAAACGAATCGTTTAAAGCGTTGATGATTAAGGTCGGGGTGGTTATATTGTGTAAGTACTGCAAACAACTAGCCTTTTCGTAATAGTCAATCGCATTTTTAAAACCATGTGCTTTGGCTGTATACACTTCATCAAAATCGATTAATGTTTTTATAGATGCAATTTCTTGCTCACTTAAAATATGTTTGAACCGTTGCTGTTTGTTTTTTAATCTGTGAATTAAATACTTCTTAAACCTGTCGTGATACAACTTATTCTTTAAACGAAGTAACTCCTTTGCCGAGCCATACAAATAGCAAGGCACCGATACTGCTATGGCTGCTTTTACCTCGTTAGGAACGTCGTCACGTTCTCCCAAATACTTTAAGATCATATTTGCGCCAAGACTAATGCCTTTTAGATATATGGAACTGTAGTGCTTTACCTGAATCAAATGGGCAACAACCTCTTCCATATCCTCTGTTGCTCCTGAATGGTAACTTTTATACATCAAATTGTCTTCTCCACTACATCCTCTAAAGTTTACACAAACTGCATCAACACCACGGTCGTTAAACAGTTTTGCCACACCAGTTACGTATGGGCGTTGCCCATGTCCTTCCAAACCATGGAACAATACAATTACTTGATCGGTTTTAACGTTTGCATAGCTCCAATCCAAATCCAAGAAATCACCATCACATAATTTAATGCGTTCCCGCTCTTGCTTAATGTTCCGTACTTGCCTTAACAATCCGGAATAAACAGTAGATATAAATCCATTTTTAAAAGGGAAAGGTGGTTTATAGGTAGGTTCTAGTATTGGCATTTTTAGTTTTCAGTGTTTGATGTTCAGTGATCCATTGGCAATGTTTAAAACTACGCTTCAAGTGGGGTAAATTTAAAGTCGTTTCCGTTAAAAAGTCCTTTATCACTTAACTTCAATGCTGGAATAACCAACAAGCCCATAAACGACAAAGTCATATAGGGTGATTGCAACTTAGACCCCAATTGTTTGGCCATGCCATCTAAGGCTGCATACTGCATAGCTGTAGTTTCACCATCCTGATCGCTCATAATTCCTGCTACTGGCAGGGGCAGTACGGCTTCATTTTTATTTGAAACTGCACTAATACCTCCTTTGCATGATATTAACAAGTTAACAGCTTTACAAATAGCATCATCGTTTACACCAACAGCAATAATGTTATGAGAGTCGTGGGCTACCGAGGAGGCAATAGCTCCTTCTTTTAAGCCGAAATTCTTAATAAATGCCACAGCTGGCTTGGTATTTTCATACCTATTTACCACTACTATTTTCAAAATATCGGCTTCGAGATTAGTTACAACATGACCAAGTTCTATCTTTGCCTCAGCAATAAGTTCATTGGTAACCAATTGTCCCTCTAAAGCTTCTATAACACGTATGTTTTGGGCTTGGGCTTCTACTTTAAAATCAGCGACTTTTACTTTATTGCAATTAAAGTTGTTTAAGTTTTTAAAAGCCACAGGTTTTATTAAGGACATACCTTTCTCGTAAACCAAGTTACCATTAACATAGGCCTGAACGGATTTAAAACTGATTAAATCTTCGACAACTATAAAATCGGCTGCATCTCCAGGACGTAATAGCCCCACATCTAAATTGTAATGTTTTATGGGATTAACACAAGCCACCTGCAACACCTTAAACACATCCATTCCTTTTGCTACAGCGCGCGCGCATAGTTTATTAATATGATCGACCATTAAATCATCTGGGTGTTTATCGTCGCTACAAAACATGATTTGTTCAAAATACTCAGGAAGCAGATCGATTAAAGCGTTGAAGTTTTTGGCTGCACTGCCCTCTCGAATCAGGATCTTCATTCCTTTTTGAAGTTTTTCCAAGGCCTCATCGTAGGTAAAACACTCATGATCCGTAGAAATCCCTGCGTCAATATATTTAGAAATGGCAGTTCCCCGTACTCCTGGCGCATGCCCGTCTACAGGTTTCCCATACTTTTTGGCACAAGCGATTTTTTCGAGCACAACCGCATCGTCAAATAATACCCCGGGGTAATTCATCATTTCAGCGAGGTATTTAATATCCGGATTGGCCATTAACCCACATATTTCTTCAACACCAATGGCAGCTCCAGCCGACTCATAATTTGTAGCTGGCACACAGGATGGTGCTCCAAAATTAAACTTAAAGGGTACTTTCTTTCCGTTGGCTATCATGAATTCAACACCAGCCACGCCCAATACATTAGCTATTTCATGCGGATCACTAACAGTTGCCACAGTACCATGCGTTACTGCAATACGTGCAAATTCGCTGGGAACCAACATGGAACTTTCTATATGAATATGGGCATCAACGAACCCAGGAAGAATGTATTGGCCTACACTATGTTCTTTCTCTTTTAAAGAGACTATTTTCCCATCTTCAACACACACTTCTCCCTTAAAAATTCGCCTGCCTTGGATATCTACTATGTTACCTTGTATTTTCAATGTAATTTTTAATGTTAAAAGTGATTTCTTGCATAAAAGCTTTTAAGGATAAAACTACTGTAATGCTATTTCTAATATCGATTTGGTATTGTTAGTAACTTTAAACCGATTATCTGCTCTCCTGTTTATAATCCAAACAATAGCATCTCCACTACACAATAACCATACTTGTTCTTTATCTAACAACGATAATTTTTCGTCTTTAAAATACTTGCTCAACTTCTTTTTCCCTTTCATTCCCAATGGATAAAACATATCGCCTTCCTGCCATTGTCTAATCTCAAGGGGAAATTGCAACGTTGCCTTATCTACATAAATAATGCTTTTTGACGGTCCTGTTACCGACGCCACTTCTTTAAAATGTAAAGTCCCTAGAGGTATATCTATAATTGCATTGGCAGCGGTTACAGGTACCGGTGGGACTGTTTTAGATGGTATTTCACTTAACAGTAAATGCGAACGGTCCTTAATTAAACGGTGGGTATGTGACACCACTTGTTTTCCAGATTGTGCATCCATGAGTGCTGCGACATCATCCCATTCGGTAAAATTAAAGGGCCTTAATAATTCGAATAAATACGCTTTAGGGTTTCTTAGTTTTTTAAGGGATTCAATATTGAGAGATACACTCTGGGCATTGGTATTATTGACAACTGTTTCTGATACATCGTTTATACGGTCTTCGATAATAGACTTAGAATCATTCAAATATCCCTGCGTTTTACTAAAATTTTGAAGCAACTTCGGGTTAATATCTTTTAAGATAGGGATAACGTCATGGCGCAACTTATTTCTCAGATACTTGGTAGAAGCATTGCTACTATCGTCCCGCCACTGCAAACCTAGCTCTTTCGCATACATTACTATTGATTCTCTGGAAAAAGCTAATAATGGGCGTACAATCCTTCCGTTAATTTCCGGAATACCTGTTAAGCCATCTAAACCAGTACCACGAGAAAGGTTTATTAAAAAGGTCTCAAGGTTATCATCGGCATGATGGGCTGTTAAAATATAATCAAACCGCAATTGCGAAGCCAGTTCATCAAACCAATTGTAACGTAACTCCCGTGCCACAACCTGTATAGACTGCTTTGTTTTCTTTGCATATGCTTGGGTATCAAAACTCTCAACAAACACTTCGAGTCCCAAATCTTCAGCCAGCTGCAACACAAAATATTCATCGGCATCACTCTCATCACCACGTAAATTAAAATTACAATGTGCAAGCCTTATGTCCAGTCCCAAAGTATAACAAATGTGGGTTAGTACCACACTATCCAATCCACCTGAAATAGCCACCAAAAGCTTCGCATTACTTAAAAAGGGGAGCTTTGTATCTATGTGCTGCTTTACTTGTGCTAACATAAACCCAAATATACAACTTTGCTACATCAAACACTTGCGGTTTTCGTTATTAAAAATGATATAAATCATAATTTACAATGGGTTAATTTTAGTATCTTTAGAAAGATCATATTAAAAACCATAGTTATGAGCTCTATTGAAAAAATGAACGACGAAGCAACTAAATCCGTTTTTGATAAAAAAGTACTTACTGCTACGCAACAATTACATCCTTATGTCAAGCACCGCCTTTATATTGCTTCATCTACCGGTGTTATCCCTAAAAACATGTATACTTCCAATGGCATTGTAGACGAAAGTGTAGCCCAACTTTACGAAAGTGGCTATAATATTGACAATAGTGCCTTAGATATTAAGCTAAAACTCTTTAAAATTGCCAATAGTGTTTTAGACAACTTGTTTGAAAAAGAAGCTTTTCATAAAGATACCATGAGCACCAATACGCTTTTGGAAGCGGAACGCAACCATTTAAAAGAAGACTTTACCTTTGATGAAGGTTTTGATTTTATTATGAAAGATAGCTTAAATGATGATTTCTATTCAAAAAAAGACAATCGAAGTCCTTTATTTTTATACGACGACAACACCAATTCTGTTTTAAACGCGTTTAAAATGGAACCCAGTTCCTCCAACACAAAAACAGTGCTTGGTGATTTTTACAGCCGCCTCCCTTTAAACGTGTCTAATATTATTGACTTATACGCTTTTGGAAAATTAAGTTTTGAGGATATATCGAAAGTCAAGTCTATAGAAGAGAGACGTATCCAGCGCATTTTCGACGAGCTTAAAAAAAACTTAATGCATCGTTTGGTTTAGTTTTCCAAAACCTCACGCATTGCCTTAGCCTTTATCAAGCACTCTTCATATTCTTTTAAGGGATCACTTTTAGCTGTAATGGCACCACCAACAGAATAAGACACGTAGCGCTGCGTTTCGTTGTAAAGAATACTTCGTATTACTACATTAAAATCAAAATCACCTTCTGGTGTAAAATACCCTACTGTTCCAGAGTACAAACCTCGCTTGGTTTCTTCGAGTGTTTCAATAATTTTCATAGCAGATATTTTCGGTGCTCCCGTCATACTTCCCATGGGAAAGGTACTTTTTATGACTTCTACCGGATGAATAGATGGTAATAGCTCCGATTTTACGGTAGATATCATCTGGTGTACCTGATCGAAAGTATAAACCTCACAAAGTTCTTCGACCGTAACACTGCCCTTAACAGCTGTTTTAGACAGATCGTTTCGTACTAGATCTACAATCATGATGTTTTCACTACGTTCCTTGGTATCCTGAGACAAGTTCAATTTAGATTGCATGTCTTCGCTGGGATCTAAAGAGCGTTTGGCTGTTCCTTTAATAGGTTGCGAAATTACCACATTATCCATTTTCTTTAAATAACGTTCTGGAGAAGCTGATATCAGATATTTATCGAAAACCTTAAAAAAGACTGCAAATGGCGGATTGGAAATGGCATTGAGTTTATTGTAGGTTTCCAATGGATTAATGAAGGTATCTTCTGCATAAAATTCTTGACAAAAATTAGCTTCGTATATATCGCCACGGTGGATGTGTTCTAGTATCGATTTAATTTTATCAAAGTACGCATCTTTATGAATACGGAGTTTTATTTTTATAGGATCACCAATATGTTGAAGTTGTGCTTCCTTCATTTGTTCTATGTCCTTCAAATCCGTTTCCCATTCATTATCGACACCATGAACATACCTGAATTCTACCATATCATTCTTAATAAAAAGCAGTCTCTTTGGCTGAAAAAAATACAGATCGGGAAAGGCCAAACCGTCATAGTTGGAAGACTCAAGGTTTTCTATGTCATTTTTTAAATCATAGGTCAAATAACCAAATATCCAATCCTTTACACTGGACTGATATGTTTTAAGCGCATCAAAGGCTCCTTCGTAATTTGCTTGAATACTTGTTAAAGCATCCACGGCCATAACAGCATCGTAATTAGAATAGGTTTGTTTGTAATTATTAGAATCCAACCAAACTACATCTTCAAATTGCTGGCTCCAAATTAACAATTGTTGCTTGAAACGGGTTACATCCTGAATCTTATAAAAATGCTGCGTCCTCAATGAAAAAGATTATGGCGCAAAGTTAATTAGATTCCTTAAAAAATTAAGACTTTTGTGTATTACTTTAAACACTTCTTATGTACAGTATACAAAACGACCTCCTTAAAATAGCAGTAAAAAAAGTGGGAGCTGAATTATGTGGCATCACATCGGTAAAAAACAACACTGAATTCATGTGGGATGCCAATCCAGCCATTTGGGGAAGTTTTGCCCCCAACCTCTTTCCTGTTATTGGTGCGCTAAAGGAAGGTACTTACTTATATGAAAATGAAACCTACAACATGCCAAAGCATGGCTTTGTACGGCACAACGAAACCATTGTTTTACATGAACAAACACCAGACAGACTAACTTTTAAATTGAGCAGTAACGAAGCGCTCTTAAAGATATATCCCTTCAAATTTGATTTTTTTATCAGCTACCAACTTGTCGACAATATTATAACCATTGCACATACCGTGGTAAACCGGGATTCAAAAACCATGTATTTCTCTCTGGGCGGTCACCCTGCTTTTAAATGTCCCGTATACAACAATGAAGATTACAACGATTACACCTTAACGTTTGAATGCAATGAAGATTCTGAAACACACCTCATAAACCAAAGCAATGGACTCATAAGCTCAAATACGGCCCCTATATTTAAAGGGAGTAATACAATTGAGTTAAACCACGACTTATTTAACGGCGACGCATTGATCTTTAAAGATCTAAAATCCAAAAAGGTAACACTTAAAAGTGTAAAAAACGGCAATATCCTTACTCTTAGCTATCATGATTTTCCTTATTTAGGTATTTGGGCCAAACCCAACGGAGACTATGTGTGCATTGAGCCCTGGCTGGGTATTGCAGATCATGAAACCACCAATAAGCAGCTGAAAACAAAAGAAGGCATCTTGAGTTTGGCGGTAGGTAAACGCTTTAAAGCTTCCTATAGTATAGAAATACACCCTGGGCATTTAGCCTAAACAGAATATTAAGTGTAACTTTGCCTGCTAAAATGTACATTGTGACTTTTCAGGATCTAAATTTAAATACACCATTATACAACGCCTTAGAAGACTTAGGCTTTAGTACCCCAACTCCTATTCAGGAGCAAGCCTTTAATGTAATTGGTTCAGGACAAGATATGGTAGGTATTGCGCAAACGGGTACGGGAAAAACATATGGTTATATGTTACCCATTTTAAAGCATTTAAAGTTTTCTACCCAAATAAATCCCCGTGTTTTAATTTTAGTCCCCACCAGAGAGCTTGTTGTTCAGGTAGTGGATGACATTGAAAAACTATCTAAGTATATAAACAATCGTGTTTTGGGAGTCTACGGTGGCACAAACATCAACACACAAAAACAAGCAGTAGCTGAGGGTGTGGACATCCTGGTTGCCACACCGGGACGCTTATACGATCTGGCTGTTAGTCGTGCTTTGCAATTAAAGTCCATTCAAAAATTAGTGATCGATGAGGTTGATGTGATGCTGGATCTGGGCTTTAGACACCAGCTGATAAACATTTTTGACCTGCTTCCTGAACGCCGTCAAAATGTAATGTTTTCGGCAACCATGACTCATGATGTGGATGTACTCATCAACGAGTTCTTTAAAAGCCCTCAGCGCGTTTCCATCGCTGTTTCGGGAACACCCCTGGAAAACATTTCGCAAAGCCGTTATGAGGTGCCCAATTTTTATACCAAAGTAAACCTACTCGCACATTTATTGCAGGACACAGATACCTTTACCAAAGTGCTGGTATTTGTTGCCTATAAGCGTATGGCCGATCGCTTGTTCGAACAACTGGACGACCAGTTTCACGAAGAATTATGTGTAATCCATTCTAATAAAACGCAAAACTACAGGCTACGAAGCATTGAACAGTTTCGTTCGGGACATAACCGCATTTTAATTGCTACCGATGTGATGGCCCGCGGATTGGATATTGACAATGTTTCGCATGTTATCAATTTTGATACGCCAGAATATCCTGAGAACTATATGCACCGTATTGGGAGAACAGGGCGAGCGGAACGTAAAGGTGAAACGATTCTCTTCTCTACCGAAAAGGAACAAAGCTATACAGATGCTATTGAAGACTTGATGAACATGGAGATTCCGAAGGCTGACATACCCGAAGAAGTAACGATCTCTACCGAACTTATCGAAGAGGAACGCCCGGTAATAAAAGAACGTAACAATCCCACCAAGCGTAGTAACGAAGATATTCCAGGACCTGCCTTCCACGAAAAAAAGGAAAAAAATAAAAAAGAAAATTTAGGAGGCTCCTACAAATTCAAGATCGCCAAAAAGTACAAAAAACCGAAAACCCGTGGCGATAAAAACTATAACAAACGAAATAAACGGAAGTAGTTATACTCATATAGCCAAAACACCCCGCTACAATTAAACATTAGCCGAGAAACAAACATTGTAACTAGTTTTTATATGGTTGGTTTTATTTTGAAATTAAAATAAAACCTCTTACTTTCTATTTCTGCACCCTATTGGCACTTCATTCTTAATTTCATAAACTAGATTGTCTACATTATCTTCATCTATTTTACCTAAAATTATTTTAAACCCATTACTTTCCAATAATGCTCTAGAAGGCATATTGCGTTTATGTGTAAACGCTTCAACAGCTTTGAGGTTTAGCTCTTTGAATCCGAAGGATAGAATACTTTGCAGTGATTCGCTCATTATTCCCTTACCCTGAAATTCTGGAGCTAAATCATAGCCCACCTCAGCTATTGTTTTAGCTTTCGAAAAATTCCAAAGACAAATACTTCCAATCATTTTATTTCGATCCTTTTCCGTGATGACCCAATAATAATGGTTCTGACAATCAACCCCGGCATTTATCATTGCTATAAATTTCAATGCTTTGGCTTTGGATTCTGCTCTTGGTCTTTTAACAAATTCATTCACCTTGTTATCTGATCGTAAAAATGAAATCATTTGCCAATCAGATGGTCTTAATCTTCGTAACAAAAGACGT
Organism: Snuella lapsa; assembly: GCF_039539345.1. NCBI lineage: Bacteria > Pseudomonadati > Bacteroidota > Flavobacteriia > Flavobacteriales > Flavobacteriaceae > Snuella > Snuella lapsa. The sequence goes on from NZ_BAABCY010000065.1 coordinate 59,950, forward strand.
CCTGTTCTTATTTCAGGAAAACTTTTTTTGTTCATTGTTTGGTTTCCAACTAATATTTTGTCCAATATTCAATCATTCTAAAAAAGACCAAACAGCTTTCTCTTTTTGACTGAATTAGGTCTATCAACTTGAACAATATCAGACACTCCAAATTTGTCAAATCCATCAAATAACGCTTCAACTCCTCTTTTCATTTTTAAATTCAGTTCTTCACTGTATATCGGGATCAGTGTATAAAAATCTATTGCCTTATTTTTAAGCCGAAGTGTACGAAAATCTTCCCCAAAGACTATCGTTGGCAACAATAGCATAGTGCTTAACTGAGTATTATCTGAAAAAGGTTCTGCGGGATCGCCATTTGGTATTGTATGACCATAGCTTAACCATGTGTTAAATTCATGAGGAAACCTCGCAAGATATTTTAACCACCTCATGGGCCAATAATTTTTTTCATCTTTAAAGTCTTCCTCAGAAATCTTCCAATCACTAGGTAGACAAATACTCAATTCTGCAAAATCACAACCTTCTACTTCTTTAGGTGTATTCATAGGTTTATCACTCATTCCAGAAGTAACTAGCGTATGGAATGGTCTCTCTAAAGATGGTTTTACCCAATGAACATCAATATGAACCTGATCTGATATTAATTCATGAAATACTTTATGAATCTTACCAATGTGTTTCTCTACATGATCTGTAATTTCTTCAATTGACGCCTCTCCCGAAGCACCTTCAAAATCTCTTTTATCAGATTCAGTATATCTATAAATTGGGGATCCATATTCCGATTTTTCCATTATTATTTTTATTAATGTTAATTACACAAATATCTGCTATGTAGAACGAGGTACTTTATGAAAGACCACAATATAACCTCCCACGTGTTTTATTCCTTCTGGTTGTCTTTGCGTTTTCTTATTTCATATTTCAGAGCTGTTTCTACAGCTTTCCATTCTTGATCGGTTATTGAAAAAACGACTGTATCCCTGTAACTACCATCTGTACTTATCTTGTGATTCCTTAGTACACCGTCTTGCTTTGCCCCAAGTCTGGCAATAGCCTCCCGTGAACGGATATTGTGCCAGTGGGTTCTAAATTTGACTGCAATACATCGCAGTTTTTCAAATGCATGGTTTAATAACAGGTATTTACATTCGGTATTAATCCCTGTACGCTGGTATGTTTTTGCATACCAAGTGTATCCAATTTCCAATCGCCTGTGCTCTGGTGTAGCATTACAATACCTTGTGGAACCAATAATTGTTCCTGTAGACTTTTCTACAACTACAAAAGGAAACCCTTTGCCATTCAATTTTTCAATTAGGGCGTTTTCAATATAAGAATCTATTGTTTCTTCCGAAGGCACCGATGTAAACCATAACTCCCATAATTTTCCATCGGAAGCCGCACGCAAAAGTGCATTTTTATGGGACATATCCAACGGTTCCAATAGTACTTTGTTACCTTCTAGTTGTATATTATCAAACCAATCTTTCATCCGTTTAAGTTTTTATAATTATTTGATAATAAATTAATTATAAAATTAAGAACGTATGCAATCGCTACGCTCTCACATTAAAAATTTTGAACATTCCCTTTTATAGAAAAATGCTTAAATTTTATTAATGTTCGTTTCATGCTGTTTTAATTTACTTAGCCATTAACTATTAGCGGTGCATTAATTTGTTTATACATTTTTAATTTAAATATCCTATGCTTAAATGGAGTTCTTGTACAGAGAGCCTATAGCGCTCTCCTCAATATATTCGTCAAACCGAATTGCTTATAACTGGCTTATATTCCATCTCCTCTAATCTTAATTTCGTTAGCCTTTTTAATATTTTCAGGTGTCCTTGTTACTAGCTTTACGAGGTGAATTTCTGTATTTTCATCTGAGGTTTTTACGCTTTCAACAACAATTTTTAATATAAAATTCTCGTCCACTAAATAGGTGTCATAATTTTCGCTAATTACATTTTCATCAATTTGAAAAACAACAGGATTGGTATTCAATTTTATATACTTTTTCGAGAGTGCTTTCAAGGTTATCAAATTGGGTTCATAACCTGATTTTGTCTCAATCAAAATTTTCCCGTAATATTCTACGTCATTCTTATTGAAACTCTCTTTTTCTATTTTTATATTTTTTATTTCATTGGGATTAATTGTACCTAAAACAGATTCATTTTCTATAAATACGTCATTAACAAAAACCATTGGCTTCTTAGTCGAATGGAATCTATTCGAACTGTCCTTATAAACAACCCTTAGTTTCGAATTTTCAGAATAATATTGGTTTATAGGGTTTTGACAGAATAAACATGATGATACAATTAATAGTAAAAAAGTTATAATATTTTTCACAGTCTTTTTGTTTTGTTAAACGAATAGCAACTAGTATATCACAATAATGTACATCTAACAGGGCAAACACAATCAAATATACATAAATACTTACATAAAGTATCGTTTAAAAAGATTTCTCTGCTCCTTATTTTTTAAGCACAAATAAAAGGACATTTGTTTTTATAGATTTTAACTCATCTCCCTCCTCTTTAGCTAAACGAGTTGAATTTCCGATTAGAAAATTCAGTGTGATTGCGTCTACATAGTACTACCGAGAGATATTATTTATTCTGACCAGCTTTAGGAATTTTTAATATTTCTAAATTGTCAATTTCATATTTACCTTTTTCATTGCAAATTGTTCTACCATTAATACTATCTTTTTTTACATCATATCTCCAAATAGTGGTAGAATAATATTTATATGGCACTGGTCGTATATAGTCTCCAGATAATATAGGTGTTTCATTTTTAACCCCTTTTAGTCTACCATAACAAATGGCTAAATCCTTTGGTTTATAAATATTTTTTAATGAGTCAGTGCTAACTTTAGAATTTTCAATTTCAATAATAAAATCGCCTTCTCCCTTGTCTGACACAAACATTTTTTCGTCTTGGATACTAAAATCTTCAATAAAGTCCCAATATTTATGACTTAGTTTAAGGATTATTTTTTCATATGCTTCCGACTTATCTACCTCAACATTTTCTATGATTCCAACCCAGTTTAATCGGGGTAAGTTCTCTAACTCACTTTCTGACATTAAATTAATGTCGTTCGGGAGAATACATCTACTTGAAAAGTTGAAATATTGACTCTCTAGGGTCGTTGGCATATACTTTCTTGAACCAGGAGCCATTGGGCAACCATAAAAAACGGCTATTACTACTATAAATATATATCTGATGTACTTCATAATTCAATTTTAATAAGTTCTTAATTAATATAATATTTTCGGAATGTCTAGCAATAAACATAGCTAAATATAAACAAATCCTTACAAGAATATTGTGTAAAAAAAAGCCCTTTTTCAAATAAATGAAAAAGGACTTACGTGAGAGACTCTTAAAATTGAGCAATTAACCCAACCAAATTTAACCCTAACTATAAAGTTAACCCCCAATCTTAACCTGACTCTCCACGAGTTCTTTAATAGGCACTACAAATTTACCTTGCGATGTCTTTATAGTAATGGATAGATTATCGATAATAACCACTTCTCCTTTCATACCTTTAAATTCTATTTGCTGCCCTATTTCGTAGGTTTTCCTTGCGTAAAACGCCCGTAACAAATCGGTTACTATTCTTTGTGCTCCTAACCCAAAGGCTAAAGCAAATGACACCAAAAAGGCGCCAAGTATCATGGTAATATTACTCGTAATTATTTCGGTATCGACCCCAGCCTGATTTAAGGCTGTTATGGAAATAAACACAATAAGTAATAAGAAAACAATATTACTCACCAACTTAGAGCCAGACAAATCCACTGATTCAAAGAAAGACTTTATGGTTTTCTTGATAAAGTTGGCCAGCAATAAACCTATAGTAAATACAATTAAGGCCGAAAAAAGACGGGGAATGTAGTGCAAAAAGTTTCTAATTTCCTCCGAAACCATGGTAAGATTTAAAATATCGGTTATAATGATTATGAGTAAGATGTAGAGTAGCCATTTTAAAAACTGACTGATAATCTTTATCACATCAAAATTAAATTTCTTGTCACCAAAAAACTCTATCTCGTTTATTTTATCATCCAATTTGTCTGCCTTTGCAAATTTCAAAGCCTTTTTTGCAACACCAACAACTAACTTTGTGACCAACCACCCAATTATCAATACGGCTATTGCCGCAAGCAAGTTCGGAATAACTTCTGCTACTTCTGTGGTCATAGCCGAGAGCGAATTTACAATTCCCTCATTCCATTCTGATAGTTTCCCCATAATGTTCTTATTTATAAATATTGTAAAATCATTTTTTTCGTTTTTTAATGGTACGCTCAATAACTTTAGCCATATCTATGGAAAATAGCCTGGTTAGTTCCATGAGTAACTTTGCGATCGCAACATCGGTCATAACCTTCGACTTTAATTCTTCAGGCACATCCTTAAGTGGCTTATCTATGTATTTAAACGGATTATCCATTACTTAAGGGCATTATATACAGTTAAAAGTTTATCCTTCGCGCGTTTAATACGCATTTTAACAGCACTTTCTCCAATTCCCAGAACGCAGGATATTTCCTTGATAGACAGTAAATCCTGATATTTCAATAATAATATCATTTTCTCATCGGGAGACATAAGCTCTAGGGCTACCTTAAGCTTATCTACTTTCATCTCAAAAAAACCTTGATCATTATCCAAGTCTGAAATCCCTTCTACATCTGTATAATCAACCGCTTGTTTTTCAATTTTTTTTGCTGTATTTCTAGTTACATAATTCACACAATGATTATATACAAAGGCATACAACCATGTAGAGAACTTAGATTTTCCTTTAAAACTTGACAGTTTAACGAAAAGCTTTAAAAAAACATCTTGCGTCAAATCTTTAGCTTCATCTTCATTTTTGGCAAACCCAAAACACTTATTAAAAACCACCGTTGCGTAACGGTCATATAAAATCTCGAAAAGCAAAGTGTCATTAGTCTTAACAATTGCTTTAACTAGATCTTCGTCTGAAAGTTCATTAAAATTCGTTAGGGTTTTCAAATGTAGCCAATTAGCTATTTAGTTATTAATTTTAAGACACGACCATATTAAAAAAGTCACATAAAAACTTATTTATTTTATTACAAAAAATAGAACGAGATCATGCCTTAACTAATATAACTTAAAAATTTAGTAAATTTATTACTCACAAGCAACTAACAATCAAAATATTACAAAATGAAACTACAAATTATAGTGGCTGTACTAGTCTTATTTTTTTCTTGCAAAAAAAATACCAAACAAGTAGATAAACCGATTGCCACAGCCCCTACAAGCTCAAAATACAATTGTGTTCCACAAGTAACCGATGCCGAATGGTATAAAACAGATAAGGTTGCTCCGCTTTTAGAAGGTTACGATGTAATTCATTACCCTATAACCACCAAAAATAGCTTGGCACAAACCTATTTTAATCAAGGTATGGCTTTAGCATATGCCTTTAATCATGCCGAAGCTGCGCGTTCATTCTATTATGCTACTAAATTAGATCCATCGTGCGCCATGGCCTATTGGGGCTATGCCTATGTTCTGGGGCCTAATTACAATGCTGGTATGGAGGACGACAATTACCAACGTGCATACGAGGCCATTACAAAAGCCAAAACACTCTCAAACAATGCTACCGATAAGGAGCAAGAACTCATTGAAACGATGGCTATTCGTTATGCTCCCGAACCACCCGAAGATAGAAGTCAACTCGATATAGATTACTCTAAAGCCATGAAGACTCTTTACAGCAAATACCCCAATGACCCTGAAATAAGTGCTTTATATGCCGAATCAATAATGAATCTGCACCCTTGGGATCTGTACCACAAAGACGGCACACCTAAACCTTGGACGCCTGAAATTGTTACCCTACTTGAAACTTTAATCGAAAATACACCTTCACACCCAGGGGCACACCACTTTTATATCCATGCGATTGAAGCCTCCAACACCCCCGAACGCTCTGATGCATCGGCTAAAAAATTTGATGAAGGCCTCGTTCCTGGATCTGGACACTTATTGCACATGCCATCGCATACTTATATTAGAACAGGCGAATACCACAAAGGCACACTGGCGAATATAGCTGCCGTAAAGGCAGACAGCACCTATGTAACAAGCTGTCATGCCCAAGGTGCCTACCCACTAGCCTATTATCCGCACAACTATCACTTTATGGCTGCTACGGCTACACTTGAAGGCAACAGCCATTGGGCTATGATTGGCGCCAATAAAGTATCGGAGCACGTACATCCAGAGATTATGCAGCAACCCGGTTGGGGTACTTTACAGCATTATTATACCATCCCATACTACGTAGCTGTTAAATTTAAAAAGTGGGATACTATATTAAACATGGATTTGAACACATACGATTTGATATACCCAAAAGCCATTAGACTCTATGCAGAGGGTATGGCACACATAGGAAAAGGTAATGTAGACAAAGCAGAAGACGCCCTTTCCCTCCTTAAAACATTGGCCAACGATGAAGCCTTAAAGGACATTACCATCTGGGACATAAACACTACTTATGAACTTATACAAATCGCAAAAAGAGTTTTAGCTTCCGAAATAGCATCCCAAAAAGGTGATTATAATACTTCAATTACCCTTTTAGAAGAAGCCGTTACGATTGAAGATGCTTTAAACTACAATGAGCCACCAGACTGGTTCTTTTCCATTCGTCACCATTTGGGCGCTGTTCAAATAAAAGCTGGATTGTTTAAGGAGGCTATTAAAACATATGAAACCGACTTAAAGAACTTCCCGAAAAATGGCTGGGCACATCACGGTTTAAAAGCTGCCTATACTGGACTTAATGATACCGAAAATATATCGAGGGTAAACAAACTAATTGCAGAAAGCTGGGCACATGCCGATTTTGAAATATAAAAAAAGCGAACCTTTCGGTTCGCCTCCCCAAATCTAACCAAACATCATTTTTTCAATACTCTCTTGGTTAATAGCCTACCCATAGAGCCATTAACCGCTAAAAAGTATATACCATTGGTTAAATTAGTGATGTCTATTTTGTTTTCGGATGCTATCAAACGTCCTTCCAAAACGCTTTTCCCTAAAACAGAAGTTAAGGTATATGCAGCTGGCGTATTTAGCCTAATAGTTATTGTTCCACTAGTTGGATTTGGATACATTACAATATTTGATGCTTCAAAAAAATGAGCAGAAAGTGTGCAGTCTTGCTTATAACTTGCCCAGTTGTCTTTAGTCCAATCCACCTTAGCTTCTGCCTGTACCTCACTATCAACTTGTATACAAGTTAAATTGGGATTATCCTCGACTCTTACATAATTTAAAATATCATTGTGATCATTATTTAAATTAAGAGACGTCAATTGAGGATTTAAATTTCCCCAAAACTCAACCAGATTGGGCAGCATACTTACATCTATGTCCGTAAACTTAGTAATTCCCAAATCCAAATATTGAAGACCTGTATTATTTGTATAATCCAGATTTGATAGATTAGTACCATAGGCCCATAATTGGGTTAAAGTAGTTGTACTTGGTAATGTTAAATTTGTAAGATTGGGGTTGTTTCCTGGTTCAACATATTCCAAAATCATATTATTGCTTAGATTTAAGTCTGTAAGATTGTTATTCCATAGACCAAAATCTACTAAACCAGTACAACTGGAAACATCTATAGTTGGTGTTATTGCATTATTTGCGCAATATAACTCCCAAAGCACAGGGTTATTGGGTAAATTTATCGATGTTAGGTTATTATCAGAGCACCATATACGCTCAATAATTGGATTATTACTACAGTCTAATGAAGCTATTTGATTTGAATAGCAAAACAATCCGGTTAAGCCCATGTTTTTGCTTATATCCAAAGTTGGCAGATCATTATTATCACATATTAACCTGTATAGCGTAGCTGTATCTGGTAACGTAAGGCCTGTTAATATGTTTTCACCACAATCGAGATATCCCAAACTAGTGTTATTTGTAGCATCTAGGTTGGTAAGTATATTTTGCTGACAGGTTAAATAGGTTAAACCTGTATTATTTGAAATATCCAAACTCCCCAATTTACATCCATAACATTCAAGTTTAACCAAAGTACCTGTATTTGGCAATTGCAAACTTGTCATAGCAGAGTTAGCATAACAAAACACATTGGTTAAAGCAGTATTGTTTGTTAGATTTAATCCTGTTAAATCATTAAAACCACATGATAATATTTCTAATTTAGTATTTGTGGAAAGATCCAAGCCCCCTAACATGGTATCTTGACAATTTAAGATTTTTAACTCTGTTAAATTAGTAAGGGTAAGACTTCCTAACGGATTTCCCCAACAATCTAAATTAATCAAGTTGGTATTCGCAGATAGATTTAAACTGCTAATATCATTAAAACGACAATTTAAAACGTTTAATGCAGTATGGGATGAAACATCCAAATCTGTTAAATCCAAATTATGACAATATAATTCTACCAAATTGTTGCCACTTGGTAATTTCATGGTGGTAATGGGATTTAAATTACAGTCAAATATCTGCAAAGCAGTAAAATCCTCTATTCCTGTTAAGTCATATATGCCCCAACCATTAATACGTAACTCTGTAACAATATCAATCTTGGATGTTGGAACCATGTCGTTATCAATTATTCCATCACCCATACTTGAAGCATGCCCCAATGTTACAACGTTTCCATTTGCATCGTGAGTTTCCAGATATTCTTCGAATTTATCATCAGGAATAGAAGTTGTTTGTGATGGGGCAGCAAAACTTATTAAAACCAATAAGCAAAAGAATAATTTTGTTTTCATAATGCTACTATTTATGATCATTACATAAATAGGCATCAGGAATACGTGCCACCGCAAATTTAGAGCCCGGTTAAGAAAAATTTTGAAAGCGTAATTCTTACAACCAAGATAAGAAAAACTATCATCAAAAACAACATTAACTACTGATTTACAAATAACTAAAAAAGCAACCCTAAAGGTAGCCATGGTCGGAAGATTTTTTCTTCCGACTTTTTTTGTTTTATAGGGTAGATTATTTTGCAATATT
>NZ_BAABCY010000066.1:0-103458 GCF_039539345.1 Snuella lapsa
ATTAAATTTGAAACAGAAAACACACCGCAACTAGCTCTTTTTTATTAAATCATTACGTCGAACTCAGGTTTAAAGCTATTCTATCACATGAGTTTGGCCATTTCTCACAAAACACAATGAAAGTGGGGAGTTATGTATACAATGTTAACCAGATAATATTTAACATGCTTTACGATAATGAATCCTACGACAAAATAATTCAAGGCTGGGCGAATGTAAGTGGCTATTTTTCAATCTTTGTAGTATTAGCCGTTAAAGTTGTTGAAGCGATTCAGTGGGTTTTAAACAAACTCTATGAAGTCGTTAACAAGTCGTATATGGCCTTATCCAGGGAAATGGAATTTCATGCCGATGAAATTGCCGCCCATATTACCGGTTACAAACCTTTAAAAAGCGCATTACTAAGAATGCCACTGGCAGATCACGCCTACGATTCGGTATTAGCCTTTTATGAAGCCAAAATAGAACATAACCAAAAAAGTAACAATCTATTCAAGGAGCACGCTTTTGTTATGCATTTTTTAGCAAAAGACAGTAACACCCAAATTGAAAACAACCTCCCTAAAATCACTATAGAAGAATTAAATAAATATAATAAATCAAAATTAATAATTAAAGACCAGTGGTCCTCACACCCCAGTACCGAAGATCGTATAAACCGTCTGGAAAAAATAAACATAGTAATTAATGATACCGATAATACCCCTGCTAATACCATTTTTCAGGATATCGAAAAAACACAAAACAACCTCACCAGCCTGGCTTTTAAAGATGTTAAGTACGAAGAAGAAGCAAAACCCTTACTGTTTACCGACTTTCAGGCTGAATATGAAAAGGATTATTTTAACAATACATTCTCTAAGATCTATAACGGTTATTACGACAATAAAAATCCCATGCCTTTTGATGTAGACACTATAGATTACATACAAAACCTCTACACAATAACCGAATTATTCTCTGATAAGAAAGTAGACCTGGTCTATACAGCCTTTGCCCTGCAAAATGATATAGAAACCATAAAACAGATAGCAGAACGTGCGATTCCTGTTAAAACCTTCGATTACGATGGTAAAAAGTATAAAAGAAGCGAATCAAAAAAATTGCTAAGGAAACTTAATTCTGAGATCGAGAAACTTAACGAACAGATCAAAGAGAATGATATAAACATATTTAAGTTCTTTAGTCGTTGCGAGTATACACAAAAGCGCTCGAACAAATTAACAGACTATTACAAAGCCCTATTTTCATACGATCAAACATTCGATAAGAATTATGAGGTTTACACACAGCTATCTGAACAGCTTCATTTTATTACCGTAACGACGCCATACGATGATATCAAAGCAAATTTCCTGGGCATTCAACCCTTAGAAAAGAAGCTAAAGGACGGTATAACAAGTATCCTGAACGATACTAAATACCAAAAAGAAATAACAAAAGCGATGCGAGATAATTTTAATTTATACCTGTCTAAACAATGGCTGTATTTTGGCAACCAAAATTATTTTGACGACAATCTCGAAATACTCTTTACGGCTATGAACAACTATGCTTTCCTGTTATCGAAAGGATACTTTATCCTCAAAAAGAAACTCTTAACCTATCAAAAAGAGCTGGTAAAAGAACAAAACCTGGAATTGATGAGCCAAAGCGACAAGCAGTCAATTTAAAATCTATCATGCAGGTATATTATAAAGTGAATAATGGATAAGGAATTTATGTCAGTTTGAGTGCCAAATCTGTGATTTGGTGCACTTCGACTTCGCTCAGTAGAGATATCGAAAACCTGTCTGTCGACAGGCAGGCAAATAATTTCCCCACTAGATGACATTAGGACGCTTAAACATTATTTTATTATATTAGATAAATAAACCTGCCTTTCTCTGGTTCGCTCTTATGGACCATTTAGAAAAGCGATTGCTAAAACATAAAACGATGCTGTCTTTCTTTCTAAACCTCTATCGCTTTATTAAGATCCTTTTTAAAGGCATTAAAAAAGATGGCGAGTTTCGTTTCCTCTTTATCTTTATTATCATTTTACTAACAGGATCCACTGTTTTCTACTACAAATTTGAACACTGGTCTGTTATTGACGCCCTCTACTTTTCTGTAATGACCATGGCTACTATAGGCTACGGCGACCTAGTCCCCACAACACCTTTTACCAAAGTATTTACAATCATTTATACCTTTTTATCGATTGGTGCTTTTGTGGCCTTTACCGCAAAGATGATAGGATTAACATTTGAGAACAGGCAAAAGCAAACCCTAAAGATCAAACAGCACATTAAAGGCATTAAAGATAAGCCTAAAAAGTAGCTTTGCACTTCATACCAGAAACTCAATTAAGTGAGGACGTTTCTACATCTATCCTAAAACATTGCTCACTACCCAAATGCTGTGGATCCCCGTGTTTTTCCGACCAAAAGCCGTCCAGTACATCCTTTGTTAAGCATTTATAAACCACCACACCTTTGTACACATTCGCATCATCACCCCTATAATTAAAATTAATAACAAGCAGGTTGTCCTTAAAAAACCCACTTCCCCATTGCTCCTGACTATTATGTATAAGCCATTTCGCAACAACCCTGTTATTAACATCAAGACTTAAATCCAATACGCCAGTATACTTTATATGTTCTGCGTTCTGATTGTGTCCAACTACGCGATACCGTCCAACCAACTCATGAACCTCCATAATATCTTATTCTATTTTGTGGTTATTAGTGAACCACTATTTCACTGCAACAAAGATATTTCCTGGTAAGGCAAGTACCAATTTTATCCAGCAAATAATACCTTTCTAACATCAAGGCATAGCGTCCTAAAATAGCTTTCCAACTGCCTAAAGTGTTATTTCAGATAATGTCAATTCCATTGTACTGTCATTCAGAACGGACATTGAGCGAAGTCGAAATGGTAGTGAAGAATCTTTTTATCATGGAACAATTCCGCCTTTTGCCGAAATGACAATTTGCCCACAGCCCATGTACAAATTCCAAATAGTAGGCAATACAATAGAACCCTATGGATTTAAATCCATAGGGTTCTGATATCTAAAAAATGCTTCACCTAAACGTCACGAGCTGGCTTCGTGTATTGTTAAGAGTTAATAGTTTTTACCATAGCACCACCAATAACCAACTACCATTTAGTTTTGAAACACTACGGTTCCTGTATCTGAATCGGTTACAGTGTAGGTAGAACCGGCTATTGTAAGCATGTATCTAGCGAGATAGGCATCTGCATTTCCCTGCTCATACCCACCGGTTGCAGTATCCCAAATGTTTGATAAATCTACGGTTGTCGATTCCGTATTACTTCCTAATACAGCAAATGATAGTTTAGCAGGAATACTCATTTGGCTTGCCGGATCTACAGCACCTGTACTACTCCAAAAACTAGGAACGATCCAATAATCGCCATCTGTTAACACCCCTTGTCCAATAATATAATCCTCAGGACAATGACTATAACTGGCATTTAAAACATTATTAAAATTGGAACTGTATAACTCCAGATCCAGATCATAATCACAAAAACTATGGGCTCCATCATTAGCATCTAGGTAACTACCATCCCAAGCCAACCGTGCCGTAAAGGCCACAGAGTTTTCTATACTAAAAGAAATTATGGGTTTTCCAAGGACTTCATAGATTTCGGAATCGGTATCTGCCGGTAAAATTTCCAGTTCCAGAGATTCCAGCTCTTCTGCCGTCGTATCATCATAAATTGTTATATCCATAGTGGCCGATGTCTGGTATGCTGGTACGACTGCAGTTGAAACGGTATAGTCTTCCTCCGATGCCGAACCGCTTATTTGATTCGCAGTAAAAGAGGTGGTCGTTTTTAATGGCCTGTCCAATTCGATCGTTATAGATATTGTCGGTGATCCGGCCTCACTGATAAGCGATGGAGGCATTGTTGTTACCGATACGTTCGGTTTCGCACTTTCGTCTGCTACAGGCGATACATCATAGTTATCGCAGCTAAAGATAATTAGTAAGACTAAGCCTAAAATATATTTATTTGTTTGCATTTTGAATCAATTTATAGTTACATTTATTGCCTTACATAAGTTGATGTCCACTGGCCTACCTCAAAGAAGCTTACGTCCTGATTGATCAAAGTAAGGACCCCCGTTTCTGCATTCCATGAACCACCGATGATATCTCCAATACCATACCCCCCTCCGGTTCCAAACTCCAGGTCTCCCGAAGGCAGAATATCTCCACAAAGTTCAACGATATTACCGCTATTAAACAATCCCGAATTAGACGTACAAGAATCTAAAAAATAGCCATCGGCCGTTCCCAAATGCCAGGAACCGTCTGGATTCTTAGTGATTGTGGTTGTTTTAGACACACCACAAAAATCATTAGTAACCAAATAGGTTCCCGATAGATCGGCATAACATTGGTATATAATTGTGAGTACGGCAGCTTTACTACTAGGTATAACATTAGTTCCGCTGGCATTTGTAAATTTTAATGAGAGTATCGGTGCTACAGCCAATGGCGGATCGATTCCTTCCGTAATAATATCGACCGGCAAGCTGCCTATATAGTTATTACTCGCCCTTAGTGTTATAGTTGTCGGACTAAAGTTATAATGTACACCTTCTATGGCCGTGGTATTGTCGGTATCAACAGCCACACTCACTGTAACATCCTCTGTAAATCCAACCATAGTTGGACCTTGAAGCTCAACATTTACATTTGCGGTAACTATGTTGCCATCGGCAACGGCACTTACAGGTTGATTCAGTCTTGAAAAACTTGTAAAGTTTAGTCCATCATCAAATGTATCTGCTAAATTATCATTGTCTATTAGGCAAGAGTTAACCAACACCCCTGTAACAATCAACAATGAAATGGATTTAATTATATTTTTCATGTGTTTCTATTTATTGTTTTTAATTGGCACCAAGTAACATCCATAATATCAGTTCGTCCAGTATTAACCCTTTTCATTATGAATGTTCATTCTTCGTATTTTTAATTACTCACTACTGCATCCAGAATGTATGCCTGTCGAATGCAGCGTTACTTCCTTGTGAAGGGACATTATCGGAATTGGTAGCTAACTCAGATTCGGGATACAACAAATTTGATGGGAACGTCGTATTTCTTGCACCTTGAGGAATAGGAATTCCGGAAGGGAAGTTAGTTCTAACGCGATCCATCCACACTTCAAATCCGGAAATGTACCCTCCCGCAATCCATTTTTGAGTAATGATGGCCTCAATTTCCTTTCCTGCGGCAACTGCTAAATCCCAATTGATCACATTATTAAAAGCTGAGGATTCGTAATCTGTTGCTTCGGTGGTGGCATCGGGAACACCTAATTCACTGAAAGAAGCTTCAATTCCCGCTTTATATAAAGCACCTGCATCGCCTGGAATTAATCCTCTTTGAGCTGCTTCTGCCTGCAAGAATATTGATTCCGACCCCAACATAACTTGCAGTGGTTGTGTGCTACCAATAAGAAGCCCTTCTCCCAATGCCGATGTATTATCACTCCTGTAAAAGTTGTCATAATTATTTTGAGGAACCCCTCTGTACTCGCCATCTACTTCTGCAGGTAGGAATAGCCTTGATAGCCTTGGGTCATCATTATCCTTTAAAAACTCCATAAAATATTCGTTGCCTCTTGTGGCATCATGATTTCTGGCCGGGGAAGTGGTGCTTCCCGGAACAAAACCGAATACGGTGTAAAACGGGTTTTGTTGATCGGTTTGATCGGCATAACCGGGGTTTATAGAAGCTGTCTCATTTAAGAAACCTATTCCGTTATTCACGATTTCATTATATTGAGATGATAAATCCGCTCCCGTATTTACCTGACGTAATAACATTCTCAGCTTTAACGTATTCGCAAATTGTTGCCATAATTCCATATTGCCTCCAAACATGGCATCGGTGCTGACACTCAAAGAGCCATCAGGCACGTTATCTATCATGTCAATAGCTTTATTCAGTTCTTCATAAATAGCATCATAAACAGCTTTATCATCATCGTAAACCGGTTGCGTATTAGCTCCTCTTCCAAAGGCCTCCGCATAAGGAATATCACCATAAGTATCAACCAACATGGCAAAATGAAAAGTTTTCATGATCTTGGCTATGGCTCTGTAATTATCCCAATTATCACCTTCATAATTTTCTATAAGATGATAAGGATACAGCGTTAGCGTATAGGTATTATTCCATATTCTTTGGTAGGTTGTATTTATTATCAAATACTGTTGTTCGGGCTCATACCACACCTGATCGCCAGCATCGGACATAACTCCTGAAAAGATGCTTCCAATAAGATTAAACGAATCTCCTGAACCATTCAAAATATCGGCATTATAGAGCATATCGGCCGAGTTCTTCTGAGCTGCCGGTAAAATCAAGTCGGGCGTGGCAGAAGACGGGCTTGAAGAACTTTTATTGACATCCAGGTAATTTTCACTACATGAAACTACTAACGTGCATATCAAAAGGAAAATAAACTTTATTGTATTTTTCATTTTTTGACCTTTTTAAAATTTAACATTTAATTTAAAACCATAAGTCCCGGTTGGAGGCCCTTGATCTGAAGTTCCGATACCGGTTGTTCCTTCCTGCACCTGAGTATTATTAGTGGCTCCAATACCAATATTAAGCCCGGCACCTGAGTTAAAGGAAAATTCGGGATCGGTATAAATGTTTTCGGCCGCTCGCCACATAATTAAATTATTGGCTACGAGCCCCACCGTAATGCCATCAAACGGCGTCTTGTCCAAAAATTTGACTGGCAAGGTATAATCCAGGGCTATTTCCCTGATTTTAATAGCCGTTGCATCCACCGCATAATTCTCTTTTATCTCATTATAGGATGTTTGCCAAAAGTTTCTGGTACCATCGGTAGTCGGCCTATCGGTATTTTCAACGTATACTCCCGATCCTGGCGCCGTTTCATACACAGAATTTGGAAAAATGAATGGCTGCCTGTTAGTAGAGACACTATTTTTAGTTAAACCGGCAAATTCTAAAGCTTCAACCAGGGTACTATAAAATACGTGCCCTGTTTTATAATCGGCAACAGCTCTTAAAGACAAGCCTTTGTAAGCCAGTTTGGTCGTTATACCTGCAATAATATCAGGAACCGTACTCCCCAAATTAATGAGCTCACTTGAAGGTGCCGGATTCCCATTCGCTTCAACAATAATTCTACCCTGAGGATCTCTTTTATATCCCGGGGCGAAAAGAGAAGGGTATGGATCCCCTACATTAGCAAAAATAGTTGCCGTATTTTGAATACCTAAACCTATCTGCACTCTTGGTACGCCGCCAAGATCAACTACTTCCGATTCGTTCTTTGTAAATGTAAAGCCCAA
Source organism: Snuella lapsa (assembly GCF_039539345.1). NCBI lineage: Bacteria > Pseudomonadati > Bacteroidota > Flavobacteriia > Flavobacteriales > Flavobacteriaceae > Snuella > Snuella lapsa. The sequence continues at coordinate 7,373 of NZ_BAABCY010000066.1, forward strand.
ATCCCATCTAAAGTCTTCAGTTCTTACAGGTACAAGATTTAAATCAATTTCAATACCCTTATTTTGAATTTCCCCTAAGTTAGTCAGGAAAGAAGAAGCTCCCGATGCCCTAGATGAAGCAGAGAAATTGATCTGATCCTCTGCCTTAACAGTATAATAATTGGCATCAAGAGTTATACGATTATTAAAAAATTCAACTCTAAACCCGCCTTCTATGGATGTTGAAAACTCCGGACTTAAATTGGGGTCGACAGCGATTGTTGTTGGTCGTAATCCGGGATTTGAGAAGGGAAACCCTGTAGGTACAAGAAAGTTTTCATTAATAGCTCCAATAGGAGCATCATTCCCCACTTTGGCATAACTTATATTGAATTTTAAAAAATCTAAGGCACTTCCCTTTAAACCACTGAAAGCATCTGTGACGACAAATGATAATCCACCACTATAATAGTCATAAGTGTTATTTGCCACCGGTAAGGTTGATGAGGTATCCTGTCTCCACGATCCTGTAAAAAATAAATAATCCCTAAAACCTAATGTTAAATCCCCAAAATAGGAATACAACCGTTTTTGAGAAATACTTTGAGGAGATGAAAAGTTAGTACTGTTAAACCCTAAGTTACCTGTTCTAACATTTACGTTAAAAATTTCATTCGTAAATAAATTGTTTCCCACAATGCTCATTTGATTACTTCTAAATGTTTCAAGGTGGGTTCCTAAAATAAGTCGTAAGCTAAAGTCTTCAGACAGGTCGCTATCAATATTCAGAAGTAAGTCGGAGTTTAGATCAAAACTACTAGCGGCGCCATCGAGTACCGCGCTAACCTCATCACTGGGTCTTGTATAATCGGTATCTCCATAGGTATAAGCTTCCTGTATGTTTTTAGTCTCTCTATTATACCACGTTCCACCCAGTCTGTAAGCAGCAGATAACCAATCGTTAAACGTATATTTCAAACTGGCAATCCCCTGCAACCTATTACGCCTATTAGTATCCCTGTTTTGATCTACAATTTGATAAGGGTTTTTGAAATAGGCATTAAAATAGGTCTCTGGTGTAGAGAATTTATCTGTTCGCCAGTTCTTATAGTCACTTAACCTGTAATGTGCTGGCGTGTTTAATAAAATCCTGTAAAAACTGCCATCTGTCGGACTGGGCCCCGCCTGATCCACCTTATCCTGAAAGAAGGCTACCGAAGTATTAGCTTCCAGATTTCCAGCCTTTCTCGATGCATTAAACCTAAAATTATCTCTCCAGTATTTATCTCCGGGAGTGATACCTGTTTTATCTACCCGTTGGGCAGAAAAGAAATAAGTTGAATTTTCATCACCGCCGCTTACGGAAAAAGCATTCTGTGTGGTTATTCCTGTTTCAAAAAAACTTTCTCTCCCTTTTCTAACCGGAGCATATGGTAACATCTGATAGGTACCATCAGCTAAAACGGGCCCAACCTGACGCAGCGTTCCGTCATAACGTGGTCCCCAACTTTCATTTTCATAGGGTGTATAGTCAAAAACATTGGTGGACCCGCTACCATATTCGCTTTGTGTCTCCGGGAAAAACTTTAAGACTTCAAAAGTTATAGCCGAGTTAACAGAGATGCTTAGTTTCCCATCTATTTTCCCCCTTTTAGTAGTAATGATAAGGGCGCCATTGGCTCCTGCAGAACCATACAGTGTTACAGAAGAAGCGCCTTTCAGTATATTAACTGTTTCAATATCGTTGGGGTTTATACTGCTTAGTGCAGTATCAGGCTGGGGCACCCCATCTATTACAATGAGCGCATCGTTATCCCCTGTTAAGGAGTTACTGGCCCTAAGTCTTATTGTGGAGTTAGGGTTTACACCGTTGTCACTAAAGTTAATATTTAATCCGGACGATTTACCTACTAATGCCGATGTGGCATCCACAGGTGCTGCTTGTACAATTGCATCTTGTTCTAATACGGTAGTAGCATAGGCTAACTCTTTAGGTTTTCGTTTAATACCCAAGGCCGTAACAACAACTTCATCCAAGGCCTGTGCACTCTCTTCCATTGAAACATTAATGGTTGAGGAGGTTCCAACAGTTATAGATTGTGTAGCATACCCCACAAAACTAAAGGTTATGATGTCTCCAGTGTCGGCTTTCAGGACATAGCGTCCGTCGAAGTCTGTTTGAGTTCCTGTAGAGGTGCCCTGAATGATAATGTTTACACCTGGTAATGGTAAACCTTCTTTGTCAGAAACTTTACCAGAAACTGTTTTTTCTTGTGCCAATGTAATACTGTATCCCAGCATGTAAAACACCAACAATAAAACATAATTCTTTACTTTCATAAATTAATTGTTTTTTGTTAAAAATTATATTGAGTTAGTGCAAAGTCAAAAGGCAGGTGGCATGATTATAAAGAGTGACTAATTCAAATAATCGGCCTGATAGTCAAAGTTTAGTGGAACTTTTTTGGTAAGGCTTTGCCACCCAACCTTTCGCAATTGCGTTAACAAGAAAGGATTTTAAAAAGGCAGGTTACGAAAGAATGATGTAAACGGGGCCTTAATTGAATTGCTTTCCCCAAACCATGAACTTAATGACTTGCTGTATTTAACAAACATTTCATTATTCTATTTAGGTACTTTGCTTCAATTACAAGTCTTTTAAACCATTTAACAATATGATTTGAAAAAATGCTATTTTGAGTTAAATGATTTATAAAACGATTTAAAACCTATATATTTTGATTTATCTTGGTTTTCAATTCAAATCACAATAAATATTTTATTATAGCTTAGCTATTTAAAAATGGTAAATGACAAAAAATAAGATTAGTGCAATCATTGCAGATGACGAACCATTAGCTAGAAAGAGAATAGCGAATCTGATTGAGGAGATAGACGACCTTGTATTAATTAAGGAGTGTGCCTCCGGAGAGGAAGCCATCAAAGCCATTACTCAATTTCAACCTCATCTTGTTTTTCTCGATATTCAAATGACCGACATGACCGGTTTTGACGTTTTAAAGAACCTGGATCCCAAAATAAAAAAACCTCAGGTTATTTTTATATCTGCTTTTGACGAGTTTGCCTTAAAAGCTTTTGAGTTCTTTGCTTTCGATTATTTACTAAAGCCGTTTAAAGATGAACGTTTTTTTCGATCCGTGAACAAAATCAAAGAATTATACGGTACTAACAAAACGTCCAATATAGATAGCAAACTGGATCAATTAATTCATTATATAGAAAACCCCAAAGGTGATTTTTCCGGCATTTCACACAATAAACTCCCTATTAAAACCAATAATAAAGTAACTTTTGTAAAAAAAGAAGATATAAAATACATTCTTGCTTCGGGATATTACGCTGAAATTTATACGGATAAGAAAAAGTATCTGCTGCGAGATTCGCTGAGCGCTTTAATGCATCAATTTGAAGATTATAATTTTATACGGATACACAGGTCAACCATCATTAATATTGATTTTATACAGGAGGTTTTATACTCAAGTCATGGGGAGATCGATATAAAAATGAATGACTCGAAGCTTTTTAGAGTTAGCAAATCCCACAAAAAAGAGTTTCAAAACAAAGTAGGTTTATGATTAAGTACTTGAAGCGGCATTTGGATACCAAGCTCATCGCTTTGATTATGGTAGTTTATACTGTTTTCATCGCTATTAATATTATAAAAAAGTTGTATTTAGGGAGAATGGAGTTGTGCATTGAGACCCTCTCCTACTATATTTTGGAATGGTTAACAACCTGGCTTTTTGTAGCTTTTTATACCTCTACGGCTAAAACGTTGATTAAACGGAAAACAAAGCTTTTATTCCTTATTTTCATTAATATGATCTTTTCAGTACTCGTAATTGTAATCGAGTATACCTATATGCTGGCCTTTTATTCGATAGTTAAAAAAGAATCGATAACTGCTCTTATAAAAAACACCTCTAAAGAGGTATTAATTAACAATATGGATTATAATTTTCTAACATTTATTAGCATCCTAACCATTACCTATATCTATTTTTACTTTAAGAACCTTCAGGAAATCCAATCCAGAGAAGCCATGCTTAAAACCCAGCTAGCCAATACCAGACTTCAATTTTTACAGGCACAAATGCACCCGCATTTTTTATTTAACACACTTAATAGCATTTATACACTGGCCGACATCAATATAAAGAAGTCAAAAGACATGTTGGTTAATTTAAGTGCTTTACTAAGAGAAGTACTTGATAAAAATGGGCAAAATGTTATTGAGCTTCAGGAGGAACTGGATCTATTGTACAAATACATTGAAATAAAAAAGATACGTTTTTCCGAACATTTAAAATTTCAAATTTACATCGATGACAATCTCGAAAATGTTCTTGTGCCAAGCATGGTTATTCAACCTATAGTAGAAAACTCCATAAAGCACGGATTTAGTAAAGACAATCCATCCTTAATGGTTTACATTTCAATTTATAAGCAAGAAGAAAACCTGATAGTTAAAGTTAAAAACAATGGAAAAAGAATAACCCAAAATTTTAGTGAATTATTGAATAAAGGAACTGGTATTAAAAATTTGGATGAACGCTTAAAAGAATTATACGGACATTATAGCTTGAATATTTACAATTCCAGTGGTCATGTTATCACAGAAGTGGTATTCCCTCTACAGGTATCGGTATCAGAATTAGTAAGAACCAATTAAAAGTTTAGACAGACAACAAGCACCTAAAAAACACTTTTAAAACATATCGCAAGGATGATTAATACAGTGCTAACACTTTTTAAAAATAGACTTTTTAAAATCTTGTTTGGGTTTTATTTAACTTATACTTTAATACTATCCTTCCAGGTAATATACTTAAAGTACGGTGGTTTAGCCTATGCCGAGAAAAGTTGGTTTGAAGCAGTCTTTGTGAATTTCTTTATCGAATTATTGTTTCAAGGTGTTTTATTTTTATTTGTTGGCTATCTGGCCTTAGTTATTTTAAAACTTAGGTTAAAGCAAGTTTACTTTATTCTTTTGCATTTAATATTATCAATATTTACTGTATTCATTTTCACGTATGTTTACTACCTTATACATAACTTAGTGGGGAGTCATCTAGAGTTTAGTATTAAAAGGCTTATTACTGGATCTATCAATTATTTAAATATTCACTTTTTGAGATATTTTGCTATAGTATTTATAGTTTACACCTACTACTATATTAACAAATCGGCACAGGAAGCTCTTCAAAAAAGCAAATTAAAAGAGCAATTAAGTGCGGTTCAGGTAAATGTGTTAAAATACCAACTCCACCCCCATTTCTTTTTTAACACCTTAAATAGTATTTCCACACTTATTGAAACAGATGCCAAACTAGCACAAAATACATTAGCTGATTTCAGTGATCTCTTAAGGGATATTGTATATCTAAAGGATACCAACCTTTTGCCTCTGGATGTTGAGATGAAAATATTAAAACGGTATTTGGATATTATGACCGTTCGCTTTTCCGATCACCTTAAAATTTTTATCGAAGTAGAAAACGACTTAGAAGATATTCTAATTCCCAGCCTCATCCTCCAGCCTTTAGTAGAGAATAGTTTTAAATATGGCTTCTCCTCCGAAATAAAAAAGCTTAACATTACGATAAAAATACACTCGCATGATACATTGGTGTTCATTGAAGTCTTAAATAATGGAGCGCCTCTGGTTGAAGACTTTCGTTACGGAAATGGTTTAAAGAATACCGTGGCACGGCTTAAAACCCTATATGCAGAGAATTATAGTTTTAGCATCCAGAATATCACGGAAAAAAAAGGCGTTATATCAAAAATCATTATTCCTTTACAAAGAACTGAAAGTTAACAGAGATTACTTTCCGATGCAATATGCAACTTTCATTATTTCACAAGGGCTTAAATAGTTTCTGTTTTTTTTTAGTTTGGTAATATTTCTTCATTTTCATTGTTTATAAATAAAATAGTATTCCCAATCAATGAGCTTATACTTCATCAAGATCTAAATTGATATTTTGTTAATCTTTTATCCCCGGTTTTAGACAATATTTGTTGTTCTACAGCCCATTTTAAATCCCTACTTGCAGTTGCTTGGCTTATATCTTTAAAGTTTTGCAAATAGTCCTTACGACTAAATTGGTTGTCCTTTATGATATCTTTGTATAGTTCAATCCTATCTTGTGTTGTAAGTGTTCTGTTCTGGGTTTTTAATAGGTTTCCTAAGGCTTGAAGTATAATATCTAGAATAAACTCAATAAATGGTGTTGAATGCCCCGATTTATCCGACATACCCAATACCTTATAATATGCCTCTTGATTTTCTTTAATGAGGCTTTCTACTGGTAGAAACTCAAATACCGGGTATTGTTGCATTAAAATTAAAGTTTGCCACAATCTCCCCATACGTCCATTACCATCTAAAAACGGATGTATAAATTCAAATTCATAATGAAAAACACAACTTTTAATTAGTAAAATATCCTTATCGGTCTTTAGATAGTTAAATAAATCATTCATTAGCCCCTTAACCATATCACCACTTGGGGCAAGATGTTCTACTTTTGAACCTTTAACAATACCAACATTTTTAGCTCGCAGCTTTCCTGCGTCTTCAATTAAACCTTGCATTAAAATGGCGTGAGCCTTTTCTAAGTCTTTTAATTTATTTGGATTGAACGTTCGCAGGTGCTTATATACCTCTATAGCGTTTTGAACCTCCAAAATATCCTTTTGTGGTGCAATCACTCGTTTATCGTCTAAAAGTGCTGTAATCTGCTCTTCTGTGAGCGTATTACCCTCAATCTCTAAAGAGGATTGTATGGTTTTAATACGGTTCTTTTTTCGTAACTCAGTTGGTGGTTTATATAAATGTATGGCATTTATTTCCCCTAATCGCTCAGAAATAGCTACAACTAATTTTAATATGTTATCGGTAATCTGATAAGGTGGTTTCATCCGTTATTTATTATTTTTTATAATACTGTCGGATGTAATCTCGTAAACTCGATTTCATTTACGATAGTATCATTTGATAGTATCACAAAGATATAGAATCTAATTTAACAAGCTAGAAACAAATTATTCAATTACAGTCATATTTTGAAGTCCAAATTTTCGCACTAATAATCAATTTATTAATCTGCCTTAAGATTGTAGGGTCTTTTATCCTATTATCCTCAGCCAGTAAATTTACTATCTATTTGCCGATACAAAAATTAGCAAATATATTTCCTAAAAGGTCATCGTTTGTAATCTCACCCGTAATCTCTCCAAAATGATACAGAGCTTGACGAATATCAATAGCAAGTAAATCACCTGAAAGTTGTGTTTCCAAACCTTCTTTTACTTTCTGTACTTCTTCAAATGCTTTTAATAGCGAATCGTAATGACGGCTGTTTGTAACTATGGTTTCGTTATTACGCAAAGCTCCGGTATTAACAAAATTGGTCAATATTAGCTTTAGATGCTCCACTCCCTTGCCTGTTTTTGCTGAAAGTAACTCAATATCGAAAATAGCGTCTTTAAGTTGTTGCTGTTCCTGATTACTAACCTGGTCTATTTTGTTAGCAATCACCACCAACGATTTTTGTGGATATTTGTTTTTTATTTTCTCTAGTTCTACTTTAATACTTTCCAAGGATGATTTTTTCACAAAAACCGATTCAGCATCAAACAAGTAAATCACCACTTGAGCTTGTTCTATTTTCTCAAAAGTTTTCTTTATACCGATACTCTCAACAACATCCTTAGTATCCCGAATGCCTGCGGTATCGATAAAACGGAAACCAACACCTCCAATCGTTATCTCATCCTCAATTGTATCTCTTGTTGTTCCGGCTATTTCTGAAACAATGGCGCGTTCTTCGTTAAGAAGTGCGTTTAAAAGCGTTGACTTTCCTACGTTAGGCTCCCCTACAATCGCTACTGGAATACCATTTTTAATGACATTACCAACAGCAAACGAATCTATCAGGCGCTTTAAAACAAAAATGATACGATCAATAAGTGCTTTAAATTGGGTACGATCGGCAAACTCGACATCCTCCTCTGCAAAATCGAGTTCCAACTCAATTAAAGAAGCAAAATTTAAAAGCTCTTCACGTAATTTGGCTATTTCCGAGGAGAACCCACCTCGCATTTGCTGCATAGCGATTTGGTGTGATGCTTCATTATCACTTGCAATCAGATCGGCAACAGCTTCTGCCTGACTTAAATCCAATTTACCATTTAAAAAGGCCCGCAATGTAAATTCACCAGCAGTAGCCATGCGGCAACCCTTTCTTAAAAATAGTTGAATGATTTCCTGTTGGATATAATTGGAGCCATGACAAGACACCTCCACCACATCTTCTCCAGTATAGGAATTTGGATTCTTAAAAACGGACACCAATACTTCGTCAATAACCCTATCCCCATCCATTACATGGCCCAAGTGAATAGTATGTGTGGCTTGTTTGCTTAACACCTTTCCAGAAACCGAGCGAAATTGTTGCTCTGCTACTGTAATCGCATCCTTGCCCGACAAACGTATAATGGCTATGGCTCCTGCCCCTGATGGTGTTGCTAGTGCTACAATGGTATCTTGATGTATCATAAAACAAAAATACTAAAAAGAAAAGTGAACACCACTTACAATTAGGGCATTCAAAACAATAGAGCTAGACTAAATAGATCCCGTCTGGTTTAATAGTTATAAGGCGTTTCTTGTACAAAGTCCCAACTGCTTTTTTAAAGTTCTTTTTACTCATTTGAAGCTCAGCTTTAATAGCCTCAGGATCCGATTTGTCCGTAAGCTTTAAATAACCACCATTATCTTCTAATTCCTTCATTATCCTATCGGCATTGGGTTCAATACTACGGTAACCTACCTGACCTAGTACAATGTCCAATTTGTTTCCTGGGCGTATTTTTTTCACAATCCCCTTAAGTCTGTCTCCTATACTAATATCCTTAAAGATCTGGTCTTTATAAATAAGCCCTGAATGTTTCTTATTTACAATAACGTTCATCCCTATTTCTGATGGATGGGATACAATAAGATCTACCTCGTCAAACAGCCCTACTGTAAGCTGTTTGTTATCTAAAAACCGATTAGTCTTACTGGAAGCGACTAATCGATCGGTTTTTTCATCCAAATAACAATACACCAGGTACCAACCACCTGGTTTCATTTTAAAAGCCTGCTCCTTGAACGGGCAAAACAACTCCTTTACAAGCCCCCAATCTAAAAATGCGCCATACTCTGTTACCTGATTACAGCGTAACAGCGCAAAATCATCACGTTGCACATAAGGCATATCGGTAGTTGCCACCGGACGCTCGTCATTATCCAAATACACAAAAACCTCCAACTTATCCCAGATCTTAAAATGATCCGGAACATACCTGTTAGGCAATAATACTTCATTATTAGCTTCGTCTATCAAATACAACCCATGATCTGTTTCACGAAATATTTCCAACGTATTTACTTGACCTAAATGTATCATGCAGCAAAGGTAAGAATATTAAAAATTGGGAATGCAAATTTCATAGCAGTATTACTAAAAAGACGAACCTTTAAAGGCCCATCTTTCATATTTTGATAAGAAAAGAATCTATTGCTCCAATATTTGCGCTGCGTGATCTTTGGTTTTAACCTTATCTATCACGCGTTCAACAATACCATTTTCGTCAATAATAAAGGTCATACGATGAATACCATCATACTCACGCCCCATGAATTTTTTAGGTCCCCAAACACCAAAGGTATTTATTACCGTTTTGTCTTCATCTGCCAATAAGGGGAAAGGGAAATTGTATTTATTTTTAAAGTTTTGCTGACGTCTAGCTGAATCTGCACTTACCCCCAATAAAGCATAACCTTTTTCTTGCAATACCTTATAATTATCCCTTAAGTTACAGGCTTCGACAGTACACCCTGGCGTACTAGCCTTTGGGTAAAAGAAAACAACTAACTTTTTACCATTAAAGTCAGATAGCTTTATGGTGTTTCCCTGCTCATCCAAGGCTTCAAAATTTGGGACGATATCACCTTGTTTTAATGTATTCATAGTATTAACTTTGGTTTCTGCAAAAATACAATGGAATGACCAAACAAGAAAGTGTTAACTTCATAATTAATACATTATACAAACTTTATCCAGAAATCCCTGTACCACTTGACCATAAGGATCCTTACACTCTATTGATAGCCGTATTGTTGTCTGCCCAAAGTACAGATGTACGGGTTAACAAAATTACTCCCTTGCTGTTTGAACGGGCTGATAACCCCTACGATATGGTTAAGTTAACAGTAGAAGATATTAGGGAGATTATAAAACCCGTTGGGCTATCACCTATGAAAAGTAAAGGTATTCACGGTTTGTCCCAAATTCTTATCGAAAAACATAACGGTCAAGTCCCAAAAACTTTTGAAGCCCTGGAAGCCTTACCTGCAGTAGGGCATAAAACAGCCGGAGTTGTACTGTCTCAAGCCTTTGGTATTCCTGCATTTCCTGTAGATACGCACATTCATCGTCTTATGTATAGATGGAATTTAAGCAACGGGAAAAGTGTAACGCAAACAGAAAAAGATGCAAAACGTTTGTTTCCTAAAGAATTGTGGAATGACCTTCACCTACAAATTATATGGTACGGTCGCGAATACTCGCCTGCTAGAGGCTGGAACCTTGATAAAGATATTATTACCAAAACGATAGGAAGGAAATCTGTACTAAAAGAATACTACAATAAAAAAAGCCCTAATAGTTAAAATATTAGGACTCTTAATTTAATTCAGAAGTGCTTCAAACTTCAATTTATTACAATTTATAACACGTAAAGCCTTTGAATAGTCAAGAAGAAAATTAACCGTTTCTTCACTCGGTTGGAGTTCTTGGGGTTTTTCAATAGAATTTTCGGAGTAATGTTTTGCCATTTCAATTTGTTAAAGTGTTCATATAAACCATATAACGCAGCCAAACTTACTTTATTGTACATACTAACAATTAATTAGTCAATATAATATTATGCTTATCTATTATCTTTCTCAAATTGATTAAGGCATAACGCATTCTTCCTAATGCCGTATTTATACTCACCCCTGTTCTCTCCGATATCTCCTTAAAACTCATATCCTCATACATACGCATAATCAGTACCTCTCTTTGGTCTTGTGGCAACTCGTCTACCAAACGCCTGACATCGCTTTCTACTTGTTCTTTAATAATTGCTTTTTCTGCATTCAAAGCAGAATCGCTTAACACTGAAAAAATACTAAAATCGCCACTATTATCGAACTTAGGCATTCGTGTATTCTTCCTAAAAAAATCGATTACCAAATTATGGGATATACGCATTACCCAAGGTAAAAACTTTCCTTCCTCATTATATGCCCCCCTCTTAAGGGTGCGAATAACTTTCATAAATGTATCTTGAAAAATATCCTCCGCAATTTCTCTGTCGTACACTTTCGAATAAATAAAACTGTAAATCTTCTGTTTGTGTCTGGTAATAAGGCATTCTAATGCGTTTTCATCACCCTTAATATAATCATTTACTAAGGTAGCATCTGGAATAAGTTCGTATTGCATAATTATTACTTTTAGTACAAAGAAGAAGTCTTCCTTGCTTGGGGTTAAACGTTAAAAAGTAATAGTATGCTATAGGCGTAGTGTTGTTTGAGAGTTTGATTAATAGACCAAATATAACAACAATCATTGTTAAAAAACAAAAAATTAACCATTTTTTTCGACAAAGTGCAATAAATTTACACAAAATAAATACTTATAGTATCTTTGTTGGATTATTCGTTTTAAAGCCTATGAACACTACTATTTCTGAAGTTAGTCCAAAGCACAATATCATTATAAAAGGAGCAAAACTGCACAATCTAAAAAACATTGATGTTGTTATCCCTAGAAATAAGTTAGTGGTCATTACCGGGTTATCAGGTTCAGGAAAATCCAGCTTGGCATTCGACACTTTATATGCTGAAGGTCAAAGGCGCTATGTAGAGAGTTTATCCAGTTATGCACGTCAGTTTTTAGGACGACTTAACAAACCTAAAGTAGATTACATAAAAGGAATTGCTCCCGCTATTGCCATCGAACAAAAAGTGAACTCTACCAATCCGCGTTCTACTGTTGGCACTACTACAGAAATTTATGATTATTTGAAGCTGTTATTTGCCAGAATTGGCAAAACGTATTCTCCCAAATCGGGTAATGAGGTTAAAAAAGATACGGTTTCGGATGTTCTAGATTATTTAAAAACATTTCCCGAAGGCGAAAAATTATTGCTTCTTTCCCCTATTCACTTAGAAGAAGACCGATCTATAGAAGACAAGATTAAAACGTTACAACAGCAAGGTTACGCCCGGATTAAAGTAAAAGATGCTGTTATTAGGATAGATGAAATAGAGGACATAAGAACAGTATCTCCCGACGACCTATACTTAGTAGTAGATAGAATCATATTAAAAGACGAAGAAGATTTTCTAAATCGTTTGGCTGATGCTGTACAGATTGCATTTTTTGAAGGTAAGGGTGCTTGTATAATAGAAATGCTTTCAAATGGAGAACAACGTCATTTTAGTAATAAATTTGAATTGGACGGGATGAATTTCCTAGAACCCAATGTGCATTTATTTAGCTTTAACAATCCATATGGAGCCTGTCCTAAATGTGAAGGATATGGTGATATTATTGGTATCGATGAAGATTTAGTTATTCCTAACACGGGACTTTCTGTTTACGAAAATGCTATTTTCCCCTGGCGTGGAGAAAGCATGAGCTGGTATCGTGACCAATTGGTAAATAATTCCCATAAGTTCGATTTTCCAATCCATAAACCTTATTTTGAGCTTAACGAATCCCATAAACAACTTATTTGGGATGGCAACCAATACTTTGAGGGATTAAATGATTTTTTTGCAGAGCTCGAATCGAAAGCTTACAAAATTCAAAATCGCGTTATGTTATCTCGATACCGTGGTAAAACAACATGTAAAAACTGTCATGGAAAACGCTTGCGCAAGGAGGCCAATTATGTAAAGGTTGGAGGTGCAACAATTACCGATTTGGTAGAAATGCCCCTAAAGAAATTAGCTATCTTCTTTAATCAACTGGAATTAAGCGACCATGATACACAAATTGCCAGGCGCTTATTAAAGGAAATTACCAACAGACTGTCCTTTCTATCTAATGTGGGATTGGACTATTTAACATTAAACAGAAAATCCAACACCTTATCCGGAGGCGAAAGCCAACGAATTAATCTGGCCACTTCTCTTGGTAGTAGCTTGGTAGGTTCTATGTATATTTTAGACGAACCGAGTATTGGCCTGCACCCTAAAGACACTGAACGACTAACCTCTGTGTTAAAATCTTTACGCAACCTAGGCAATACAGTAATTGTTGTGGAACATGACGAAGATATCATGAAAGCAGCCGATTGTATTATTGACATTGGTCCTGAAGCAGGGACTTATGGCGGACAAGTAGTTGCTTATGGAACTTATACAGATATTTTAGCTTCTAATTCTTTAACTGCACAATACTTAAATGAAACACTTAAAATAGAAGTACCCAAAATACGTAGAACATCTAGTTACTATATCGATATTATTGGTGCTCGCGAAAATAACTTAAAGAACATCAATGTGCGTTTCCCTTTGGGTATGCTAACTGTTGTTACGGGTGTTTCTGGTAGTGGCAAGAGTACTTTAGTTAAAAAAATACTTTTCCCTGCATTACAAAAAAAACTAACCGACTTTAGTGATAGACCTGGACAGTTTTCGAAACTAGAAGGCAATTTTAATAACATCAAGCATATAGAATTTGTAGATCAAAATCCTATAGGACGTTCCTCCAGATCCAATCCCGTAACTTATATAAAAGCCTACGATGATATTCGATCTCTGTTTGCAAATCAAAAGCTAAGTGCCATAAGAGGATACCAAGCCAAACACTTCTCCTTTAATGTGGATGGTGGACGCTGTGAAACTTGTAAAGGCGAAGGGGAAGTAACCATAGAAATGCAGTTCATGGCCGATGTGCACCTTGAATGTGAAACCTGTAAAGGGAAACGCTTTAAAAAAGATGTTTTAGAAGTAGCTTTTGCAGATAAGAACATAGATAATATATTAAATCTTACCATAGATGATGCCATTGCTTTCTTTGAAGCACATAACCAAACTAAAATAAAAAATAAGCTTAAGCCATTACAAGATGTTGGGTTGGGCTATGTTACCTTGGGACAAAGCTCATCTACACTTTCTGGTGGTGAAGCCCAACGTATAAAACTGGCGTCATTTCTAGGTAAAGGCAATAGTAAAGATAAAGCTCTTTTTATTTTTGACGAGCCTACAACTGGTCTACACTTCCATGATATCCAAAAGTTATTGACATCGTTTACCGCACTTATCAAAAAAGGCCACTCTATAATTGTAGTAGAGCACAATGTAGAGCTTATAAAGTGTGCCGATCATATAATTGACTTAGGCCCTACAGGGGGAGAAAATGGTGGTTACGTAGTAGCCAGTGGTACACCCGAAGCTATCGTTAACATAGAGGCATCAGAAACAGGAAAATACTTAAAGGATAAACTTTTTTAGATTAAGCAAGTTACGTTACAATCAAAACAAACTCAATAAAACATAAAAGCACCAAATGCAACTATAACTGCTGCCAATGGTATAACAAGTAGTAAAAACAAAAATGCAGCAATGTTTGTCTTAAAAAAGCTTATTACCCATCCTTGCTTATAAAACCGTTTAACTGCCATAAACAAATAGAAAAATGTAGACAGCATAAAAATGGCGTCTACCAAGGCTGGTACATCCCAAATAAAATCGGCTATAATAAGCAAACTAAAGACTATGAATAAAAATGAAAAAAAGTAAAAGCTAAACACCAAATGATGAGAAAAACTACCGCGATTGTAAAACAACAATTTTAAAATAAGAGCAAAAATAGGTAGCAAAATAAACATAGCAAGAGGAATACTATCATAAAATGCTTGTACAAGAGCCCCTCCATTACGTTGTCTATACAACTTTAATAATTGTCTGTACAGTTTATGCTGAAATGCACTTGCTTCTTTTTCCATCCCCATAGCCTCTAAAATACGATCATCCTTTACTCCCGCTTTAGTTAAGGAGTCTACAATCCTTTTATTAAAACCTAAAACCGTTTTTGGTTCAATCTTTTTCCCAGTTATGGAGTTTTCTAAAGAATCTGTAACATTAATTAATTCCTTCCCAACCACACCTTTTATAGCGTTCTTAGACTTGATATTTTCTATTGCTTCGTTGCCTCCTAAAGAATCCAAAGACGTCTGTACGCTAAGACTGTCGATTACATCAGCTTTATGCATGGTCTCTTTAAAATTCTTATCCATACGCTCCACTTGATCCCTACTTATAAAGGAAAAGAAAAAAAAGAATACTACCGAAATAAACAAATACACTTGTGCTGGGTGAATATACAATAAGCGCTTTCCTTCTATAAAGCTATTAGCCAAATATCCTGGCTTAAACATAAGTGGTATAAAACTCTTAAAAAATCGGGCATCAAAAGAAAAATAGTTACTTATGGTATTGTAAAACAAAACACCCAAAGTTAATTCGTCATTGGACTTTTGACCGCAATAAGGACAAAACCTATAATTAGAATCGAATTTCTCTTCACAATTCTTACAAACAATTTGTTTATCTATCATGGATATCTGTAGTAAATACTTCCATAAAAATACCAATAGTTACGATTTTAAAAAATATTTTATAATTATTTAATCACCTACAAATCATAATTTTATACTACTTAAAAAATATATTCCAATTAACAATTCCTTTTTTTGGCACGCATCTTGAAAGTTTCATTAGGTATAAGCGAAAGCCGAAACGCTAAAAAGTAGGCAAAACCTAAAATCCTATAACTATGAAAACACTAGTACTTTTTTTAAGCGGCTTGTTAATGACTTTAACATCTGCTACAGCTTTAGGAACAACCAATGCAAATAAAGAGACCACTTTATATCTTTCTAAACACCATCGCTATACAGAGCCTATTTCTTTTATTGAGCGCGGTATAGAGTTTTTAATTTTTCCAGATGGAAGTTTTGATTTTACCCCCCATGGTAATGACCAGCTCTATAATGATTACTATAGAAACAACAGAAGAAATAGTATAAATGCTACCTATAGAGGACCTCATGTAAACATTAGTTATACCAATACAAGAGGGGTGTATGTATCACGAGATAGATATGGTAAAATTAGACGTATTGGTAATGTATATTTAAATTACAGTAGAAATGGTAAAATAACCCGGGTAGGCAATGTATTCTTGAAATATAATAACGGTAACGGTTTATTAAAACAAGTAGGAAACCTCCATGTAAGATACAATCGTTGGGGAGAAATCGTAAACATTAAAGGCCAAGTAAACCATTATAACAATAACTGTAATGCTTGCGGTATGTCATCCTGTAGTACAGATCATATGCATGACCACGACCATTATAACAATTGGGATGGTGATTACGACGATGACCATTACTATTACAAACAAAATGGCAAAATAAAAAAGCACAAAAAGAAAAAACGATAGATCTCTATATTTTAGTTTGTAAATCGAAAAGCTCGAAGGTTAAATGAACTTTCGAGCTTTTTATAATTTAAAACATATAATCTCCTAGAAATTCTCCTCTATTAATCAACTAAACTTACATTTGCGTATTATTTTTAATTTCAAATGGCTTGGGCACTTCTTGCTCTCCCAGATTTTGCCGTAAATCTATTTCAATCCCCCTGGAAATAGCAGAAATAGGGACATCGTTAGCCGAACCTTCAAACGGATTTTCCCCTACCCTCCCAATTCGATTCATAGTATGGAAAATCCACATTACAATGACCGAAAAAGGCACTGCCAACCATAAAAACCAATGCTCAGCTCCATGTAACCTCTCTGAAAGCTTGATTCCCAATTCATGAAATTGCCCTACAATAGCAATGGGTAGTGTAAAAATGAAAATCCAGGTAAAATAATGCAGAATAGAAGCAAATTGCCTGGTATATGGAAAATTCTTGATCCTTTCCGATTTTCCTTGATGTGTAAACAATTCCTCTATTACATTTTCAAGTTCTAAAAATGAAAATTCCCAAATTAAACCGCGTTCTTTTAATTCTCTCAAGTGATGAGATTGCAAATATAGAATAGCAGTCTGCTTATTTGCTTTATTTTCTAAGTAACGTATTTCTTTGTCAGAAAGATAAGGCTGTACAGCTTCGTTAAAAGAAGTGTGGAATTCAGGAACATAAATTTTACCAGCCCATTCTTTATTGGTACGCTCTTTCATTACATATTCCCAAGGTTTAGACTCCCTCATTGCATATCGTAATGCCGTTAACCAAGCTATATGCCTGTATGTTATTGCCTTTACTTCATTATGTATAGCTTCTTCACTTAAAGGATTGCGTGTATGGTCGTTGTTCACATAATCCTGAACCATCATACCAAAGGTTCTTGAGGAATTAACTATAGCTCCCCAAATTTGCCTAGCTTCCCATATACGCCCATAAGCTGCATTACTCTGAAAACCAATAATAAATGCTACTGCTGTACCTACCAACGCAATAGGTGCAAACGGTATCTGTACAATACCATCACTTAAAAACAAATAATGAAACTTCTATTATGGCAATGCTAAAAAACTGTAAAGTCTCTATACGCGTCCATAAAAGCATGTCCTTAAACCCAAAAATCTTCTTTATATACATAACGTTACTTTAAATTAATTTTTTAAGAGAAATAGTAGATAGACATTAATATATTCTGACTTTATAAGCAAACTTCACTTTTTTTCTCACATAAACAAATATAAGACTAATCAAACAAAAGAAAACAACACGCTGATTCACAACACAATAAACCAAAAACTTTTTTTTGGCACGTTGTTTGTAATTTCAAAAAGTGTATCACATTAAATTCTATAATTATGAAAAAGTTAATATTTATCTTAGGGGTTTTGGTCTTTGGGATCGCTTACAGTTCTGCCACAAACACCACTAACTTCAATACCACTACATTTGTTAAAGGCTATGGTAATTCTTTCATATTTATAGAAGGCGGTATTGAGTTTTCTGTTTTTCAAGATGGACAATTCGATTTTTAT
The DNA here is from genome assembly GCF_039539345.1 of Snuella lapsa. Lineage (NCBI taxonomy): Bacteria > Pseudomonadati > Bacteroidota > Flavobacteriia > Flavobacteriales > Flavobacteriaceae > Snuella > Snuella lapsa. Next base: position 25,505 of record NZ_BAABCY010000066.1, read on the forward strand.
ATGCCTCATTATGGTCCAAAAGTAAATGTATCAATTGGAGGTCCTAACTTCGATTTTAGTTTTAATTCTGGATACGATTATAATGCATATGTCCAATATGATGAGTTTGGTGCAATCATCCAAATAGAGAATATACCAATTTACTACGACTACTATGGTCGCATTATTCAAGCTGGCAATGTAAACATACATTACAATAATTTTGGATATTTAACACGTATTGGCGGCCTATACATACATTATAACAGGTATCGAGCATTTTCACACTGTACTGGTTTTATAAATGTTTACAACAGACATTACGTATACCGCCCATGGCACAGATATTATCACATACCACATGTTAATCATTGTGTTGTATACAATCGCCCTTATAGACAATATTATAGTCCAGTACGCTACGTATACAAAAGGCCATTTTATAACAATTACAGACCTAGAACAGCTGTTGCCAGTAGACGTGGTCACAGTGTGACAAGAAACAGGAACTATGCTACCGCATACAGAAGTACACGAAACAGAACAGAAGTTGCCAGACGCTCAACGACCAATACAAGGCATTATGCTTCTAGAAACAATAGTAGTATAAGGAACAACACGTCTCTTAATAAAACGTCTCGTATAGCAAGTTCTAATAGAGACTATGCAAAACGAGATAATAATATTGTTAACAGAGTTAATAGAAATACAAGATCAACCCATACTGCTAATAGGTCTGTTAAACCAAGAACAAGTAGTATACGCGAAAATACTACCATTAAAAATAGAAATACACGTAGTGTACAAAATCCAAAAAACTATAATACACGTACATATACTAAAAGCAATAGTGTAAAAAGAATAAGACCAGTAGCTTCTAACTATTCAAAAAGCAAGCCTAGAACAACACAAAGCGTGCAACCTAGGTCAACACAAAGTAGAGGAAAAATGACCAATAGTAGAAGTGTATCAGGAAATAAAAACACACAATCGTCTAGAAACAGAAGACGATAAATAAATTTGGTTGGTTAGTTGGAAAGCCCTGTAATACGTATGCCTCAAAGCAATATTGCAGGGTTTTCTCTTTTTAAGCAATTTATTTCCGAATACCCCCATCACTAAACTTACGTAACAGCAAGATTCAGACATCAGATTTGCTACGGTTAAATAAGCTTTTAACATACCTTAAAATAAACCGCTTTTGTGTTTCTTTTAGTTTCTTCTTAAAAACCTGTCCAAAAGCGAATTTACTATCTTGGAGATTTTAAAATAATATACAACATAGCCATAAATAAGCGAGACTATTAATGATTTGAGACCAATATTTATAAGTGGATGGAAAGAAAAATCCCAAAAATAAAAAGTAAAAAAACATAATACAATCAGCACTAGCACTCCAAATGTAGACTTGGTAAACGGTTGCATTTTAAAAGAATACTTCACAAATAACACCTTAGATATATTATAAAACATAACCGAAATAAAAGTAGCATACGCAGCACCGTTAATTCCAAATACGGGTATAAACAATGTATTAAGCACCACAGTAACAAATACCAATCCTCCCCCTAGCAATAACACCATTCTATAATAATCACTATTAAACAATATCGCATTATTGTTCCCCAATAGGTTATCGGTAAGTTTGGCAACCCCTATCAAAATAACAATTAGTAGTCCACCACTAAACTTTTCGGGAATTAAAAGGTAAAGTTCATTTATATTCAAAACAATTAACAGAAAAATGAGTCCACTAACTATAAATAGGTTTAATGAACTCTTTTGATATAGAGACTTGAGCTCGATCCTGTCATTTTCATTTAACAATTTTGCAGTTAAAGGACTCGTTATTTGATGCATTGCTCGTGATGGCACCCCAATAACACTGGCAATATAAATTGCAACACCATAATAAGCCACATTTTCAATTTGAATGTAATGCCCTAGCATAAACTTATCTATTTCTAAAATAACATTGGCAACCGATCCCGCAATAATGATTAACGCCGAATAGTTTAAAATATCTCTTATACCTGATAGCTTAGTAAATTTAAAAGCGGGGCGTCTTATACTAAACGCATATAAAGCCATAACAACCAAACGTATTATATAAACACCAACAATACTATAAATTAGCTGATCGACATTTAACATTTTAAAATACAGGCAAAACAATAAAATAGTAGTGGCTATTCTATGAAATAGTTCTTTCATAAAGTTCCCCAATACACTTTGCATTTGCACACGGCTCCAAGCATAAAATATCTCAAAATAGGCGAATGCTATAGCCGAAATATAAATAAGCCAGATATAATTTTCTATTATAGGGTTTTCCTTAGTCAGCCATTCACTTATGGTATCAAAAGCCATATAACCAATCATCCCAAAAGGAAGAATAACTACCAGGGGCAGTATTAGCATAATGGTTAAAAAGCTGTTTTGCGATTGTCTTGTTTTAAAAGACGAATAAAATTTAATAATGGTATTATGAACCCCAAATGCCATTAAGGGCATCATAACATTGGCCGTAGAAAAGATAAATGTAATAAGTCCAAAATAGATGTCACTAATAAAATTAGTAAATAGAAATAATACATTAATAGCCCCTATACCAAACCCCAAATAGGTAGTTATCGTATTTTTTATGGATTGAGAAACAACAATACCCATTATAATAATTTAGATAAAGATTCCGTTAAAGCCTTTCGGCTATACTTTTGTAAACCGATAGGATAAGGCTGTAAGTTTCCTTCCCTATATGCCTCATAATGATCTAAAATAGCAGTCTTTAATATACTATAAGCATCATAATAAAAATAAGTACCCGTATTTGTTTCTTTCAAAATACTTTCTACATCAGATCCTTTTGGACCTAAAGCTATGATTGGTCTATTTGAAACCATATATTCGAAGAGTTTTCCAGGTATAATACATTTGGTGTCTTCGGAATCTATTTCAATAAGCAACAATATTTGCGATTGTCTTTGGTATTTTATTGACTCATTATGGGAAACATAACCAACTTCATTAATATACCCAATTAAACCATACTTGTTAATCTCTTTTAATACATCATCGCTAACATAACCAACCAGATTTAACCGAAAGTCTCCAGCAAACTGTTCATTTTCATCAACCAAATCACTTAAAACCCGCCATAAAACCTCTGGGTTGCGCTTTGATAACAAGGATCCTATGTGTGCCAAGGTAAACTTGACATCCAGTACTGTCTCCCCAACCACTTCCACGTCATAGCCATTTGTTATAACTTCAATGGGTTGAGAAGTAAGTGCTTTGAATTCTTTTTTGGTAACGAAACTTGTTACAACAACTTGATCGGCTGTATTTAAAACCTTAAACTCTAATTTTTTATGCCTGCGTTCTGCCCTTTTCATTAGCTTTAATTGCTTATGATAGCCAATACTAGTCCACGGATCCCTAAAATCTGCTATCCATTGCAGCCCTAATTGTTCCTTTAATTGCAACCCAATAAGATGCAAACTATGTGGGGGGCCTGTAGTTATTACAGTTTTAATGTTATGCTCTTCTAAATACTTTAAAAGAAAGCGTACTGATGGCTTTACCCAAGCATTCCTAGCATCTGGTATAAAGAAATTCCCTCGTACAAAAAGCATTAGCTTTTCAATTATCGATTGTCTTTTGACTTCAGGAATTATGCCTTTGCTAATTGTAAGCGATGTTTTTTTTGAAAAAAGCCCAGCGAGCTTGTATGGTTCCTTTATTGGTTGTTTTAAAATAGTAAGTTTATCTGAAACGTCCAATTGCAAACTCTCATCCTCGATAGGGTAATTTGGATTATCTGGGACATAAACAATAGGTTCTATATTAAACTCGGGTAAATACTTAACAAATTTTAACCAACGTTGCACTCCTGGCCCTCCAGCTGGCGGCCAATAATAAGTAACTATGAGTACTTTCTTTTTATCCATCGCTAACGTTTCTGCAAAAACAGGAAAACCAATGCTAATTTAGGTTGTATTATTAAGGGGTTCTCATTACAAGAACACCAAACTATTTTTTCTTAATCCCATAAAACAATCCCCCTAAGAGTAATAGTACAAAAACGATGGAACTAGCTAAAGCAATGTGACTTCCCGTTTTAACAACTTGTGGATCAAACTTAAACTCTATGGTATGAGATCCTGCTGGTATTTCCATGCCCCTTAAAACATAATCAACACGTATATGATCGGCTGCTTTGCCATCTATAAACGCTTTCCAACCTTTGGGATAATATACTTCCGAAAATACGGCAAAACCATCGTTAGTATTCTCCGATTTATACTTTAAATAATTGGGTTTGTGTTCAATCAATCTAATTGATGCCATAGAATCTACCTTAAAACTCGGAATGCCAGCAGATTTAAATCGGCTTCCAAAATCAATAGTGTTAAGCACGGCCACTCGTTTATTATCCAAACTATCCAAAGCCTTTATTTCCTCATTAGCAGAACTAACTGTTTTAAATTCGTTAACAAACCAGGCATTCCCATTGGCTTCTGTATTGGTATACTTAAAAAGCTCGCCTTTCTCATTTTGGGCAATGATATACTTAGTGTTAAGCATATTAAGCACATTCATATTGTTTGTAGCAACATAAAAATCAAAAACGTCTTCATAACGCTTTAATTTAGCTGCATGATACCCATTTAAGGAGTTATGAAAATAAGAAGCCCTTGCGCCCGAAGATGTTACATCAAAGACCCTAAAATAAGTTGTATCCTTCAATATCTCACTATCAATTCCATTAGCTTGATAGGGTGTACTTACTTGCTTAGCCGAAACGAAATCATCATTATTCACATAACGCCTATCAACACCAACTAAATCAAAAAGAATAAGCACTCCAAAACCTATAATCAACCATTGCTCTTTGATTTTCTCCTTTAAAAACATAAATATTATACTGGCCGAAAGTAATACCAGCAGCAATGTTCTAATACTATCCTCTACGAAAAGGGTGCGTCTGTCTTCCTTTATCGCATCTATAAAAGCCTGCCCATAGTTTTGCCTATAAAAACCATCATTGATTCCTGAAAAATCGAACAATGAATTTTTAAACAATAAAAACACTATTGCAATACCTCCTGTAATGCCTAAACTGTATTTTAAGTTTTTTAATAGTTCTTCCTGGTTTCTTTCCTTTTTTAACAGAGTATGCAATCCGAAAACAGCCAATACAGGAACACACAGTTCTAAAATAACCTGAATGGAACTTACAGCTCTAAACTTATTATAAAGCGGCACGTAATCAATAAAGAAATCTGTTAATATAGCGAAGTTCTTTCCATAGGACAAGAGTAATGATAAGAGCGTTCCTCCAATAAGCCACCATTTTAAACGGCCATTAACCATAAATAACGCAAATACAAATAAAAATAAAACAACCGCACCAATATAAGCTGGCGCTTCAATTATAGGCAAATCTCCCCAATACATTGGCGCGCGTTTTGATTCCTGTAGTGCTTGACTAGTAGTTGCTCCTAACTTTCTGTAAGCTTCATAAGTAGATGAATCTTTACCTAAATTTTCAAAGCTTCCACCACCTAAAAACCTTGGGATAAAAATGCTAAATGTTTCTAAAATTCCATTACTAAACTGAGTAATATAATTTCGATCCAGCCCTGTAGTCACCTCTTTAGGCGTCCCATCTGGATTTATGGTTAATTCGCTTTTACTGCGTGAGCTTTCTTTTACATATTCTTGTGTTGCCAAAATACTGGTCGCATTTAAAGCTATAGACAGCAATACAGCAAAGACCAAAATACCGATTGACTTAAAATAATGTGATAGTTGTTTGGTTCTATAAGCATCCACCAAATAAGTAATCCCTAAAACAATTACCAATAACAATAAGTAATAAGTCATTTGGAAATGATTAGCCACCAATTCCAAGCCCATAGCCACAGTAGTAAGCAAAAAGCCAGCAATGTATTTCCGTTGAAACGTTAACAATATGCCACTAAGTACCAAGGGCATATAAGCAATCGCATGAACTTTACTATTATGACCAACACCTATAAAACTAATGAGATACGTAGAGAAACCAAAAGCAAGAGCACCCAGGACTGCAAGCTTATAATCGACTTTTAAGACCAGCAAGAGGACATAAAACCCTAAAAAATATAGAAACAAGTAATCGGCTGGTCGTGGTAAGAACCGAAGCGTTAAATCTAGCTTTTTAATATAGTTGTGTGGGTATTTTGCCCCTAACTGATAGGTTGGCATCCCACCAAAAGCACTATTGGTCCAGTAGGTTTCCTCTCCAGTTTGAACTCTGAAATCTTTTTGCTGTTTCGACATACCAATGTAATGCATGATATCGCTTTGAAACAGTTGTTTCCCTTTTAAAACTGGACTAAAATAGCCTAAAGAAAGTATAACAAAACCTAATAGAACAAGTAAGTGCGGAAGTACGCTTTTAGTTGAAAATTGCATGAAAAGTGATTAAAACAATGGTCGTGAAATTAATCAATTTCTTCGTAATCTACATAATCTCCTACATCTTTATTTGAAGTTTTGGTATTTGGTATTTTATCGATACTCACCTCGCCCTCTTTTCTAGCTTCTTCTTGCTTAGCTCTGTTTTGATACTGATTAAATTGCCCCCCAAAGCGTTGTTCTGCTTTTTTCACAACATACTTAGCTAGAAACGGCATAAATAAACGCGCCAGTATTTTTACACCAAAATAAATTAACAGAATGATTAATATCATTCTTACCAAACCAACTGCTGAAGCGTATTGTAACATTGAAATATCTTTTTTGCAAAAATACAATTCTATATGCTTAAAAATCGATGAAAAATGATAAAAAAAGTATAAAATATCTATATTTGATACCTATTTAGTTATGTATACATTCTGCATACTTTTAAAATTCGCACTGTTTTATTTTTAAAACTTTAAATTATGAACCCTATCAAATCTGCCTTAGTTCTTTTTAGCCTTATTGTTTCCTCACAAGCTTATTGTCAATATACCGAAGTCATAAACTCCAATAGACCTGGCGTTTCCCGTAGTGCTTTTTCTGTTGGCACCAATGTTGCTCAACTGGAAGTGGGACCATACATTTTAAAGGAAGAAAGAACTCCAGCAGCAACTTACGAAGTTTCTGGATTTGGAATTGATTTTGCCGCACGATACGGTTTGCTTTTTGAAGAGTTGGAATTAAATTTTGAAGGAACTTACCAAAACGACACAAAAACCTATACCTCCAATATTGCTGCAGAAGACAAGCGCTCCAATTTTAAAAATTTAACCTTGGGCGCTAAATACCTTGTTTACGATCCCTATAAGAATTCTGAGGCCGACAAGCCCAACTTATACAGTTGGAAGGCTAACCATGGCTTTAAATGGCGGTCTTTAATACCTGCCGTTTCGGTTTATGCAGGCGCTAATTACGATACCAAAAATAACCCTTATACGGACCAGGGTATTGAAGGTTTTAGTCCTAAAGTCATGATTGCTACACAAAACAACTTTTCCGGTGGCTGGGTGTTTGTCATGAATTTAATCAAAGATCGTATTGGCACAGATCAATCAGATTTCCAGTACATCCTTACACTTACCCACTCGTTTAGCCCAAAATGGGTTGTATTTGGAGAAACGCAGGGCATTAAAAGTGACTTTTATGCAGATAACCTGTTTCGGTTTGGTGGTGCTTATTTATGGGGAAAAGATTTTCAGTTAGATACAGCGCTAACTTTTAATACAAAAGATACCCCTTCAGTATTTAGTGTTAACTTTGGCATGTCCTACAGATTGGATTTCCACAAAGATAAAGAAGAGAAAAACATTGACAATGGCGCTTCTGCCAAGGACGAAAGAATACGTCAATTAAACAGTAGAAAAACAGGCAAACGAAAAAAGAAGTCTCAGGATTTTAATTAATAATCTTCGGAGTTTATTATTTTAATATGATTACATTAAAAGAAGTAAAAACAAAAAAGGAATTAAAGGCTTTTGTTAAATTCCCTTTTAAGTTATATAAAGGTTCTCCTTATTGGGTGCCACCTATTATTAGTCAAGAGATGAAAACTTTTGACAAAAAAGGAAACCCAGTCTTCATGGATGCCGAAGCTACTTTATGGCTTGCATATAGAGGCAATGAAATTGTTGGTCGGGTAGCAGCCATAATAAACTGGTTGGAAGTAAAGGGTCAAAACATAAAGAAAATGCGGTTTGGCTGGTTTGACTTTATCGATGACCTAGAAGTTTCCCAGGCACTCCTTAACAAGGTAGAAACTATTGGTAAAGCCCACGATCTCAACTATGCTGAAGGCCCTGTTGGTTTTTCCAATTTGGACAAGGTTGGCGTTATGACCGAAGGCTTTGACACGCTTTCCACAATGATTACATGGTACAACCACCCATACTATATTAAGCATTATGAAGCCGCTAAGTACACTGTCGAAAAATCGTATTCAGAAAGTAGTTTCCCTTTTAGTAATGTAAAACCTGAATTTTTTAAAAAAGCACAAATTGTCATAAAAAAACGTTATCAGCTAAAGTCGCTTAACTTTACAAAAACAGAAGAAGTAATGCCCTATGTAGACAAGATGTTCGACCTGTTTAATGATAGCTACGCCGGATTGTCCTCTTTTGTTGCCATTACAGATATTCAAAAGGAATATTTTAAAAATAAATTTATAAGCTTTATCAACCCAGAATATATAAAATTTGTTGTAGATACTAACGACAACTTAATCGCTTTTGCAATTGTAATGCCTTCCTTTGCAAGGGCATTGCAAAAAGCCAAAGGAAAATTATTCCCTTTTGGATTTAAACATATTTTGCATGCTAAAAAGCATAGTAAAGATGTTATTTTCTACTTGATAGGCATCCACCCAGATTATCAGAACAAAGGTATTCATGCCCTTATTTTCAATGAGTACTACGACATTTTCACTAAAAAAGGCATAGAAACCTGCCTAAGAACCCCTGAACTGGAAGACAACATTGCCATAAAACAAATATGGAAACATTTTAATCCAGAAGTTATAAGGCGTAGAAAAACTTATAAAAAGGATATAGCATAAAACAGATGGCCGATTCAATAATTTTGAATCGGCCATCTGTTTTTTATATTAAACTAAACGCTATTAACTTCCCATAGCCGCCATTACTGATGCAGACAGTCTTTGGTATGTTCCATTTTTTAATCGCTCTCTAATAGTATCAAACGCATCTAATGTCTCTGTTACGTCTTCTAGTGTGTGCGTTGCCGTTGGTATTAATCGTAACAGTATTAAACCTTTAGGAATTACAGGATAGACAACTATGGAACAAAATATACCATAGTTTTCACGTAAGTCCTTAACCAAAGCCATAGCTTCAGGAATACTTCCTTTAAGATATACTGGTGTTACACAACTTTGTGTTGTCCCTATGTCAAAACCGCGCTCTTTTAAACCGCTTTGTAAAGCTCTTGTATTCTCCCAAAGTTTATTTTTTAACTCGGGCATGGTTTTTAACATTTCCAAACGCTTTAAAGCACCAACAACTAACTGCATTTGCAAAGATTTTGCAAACATTTGAGATCTCAGATTGTATTTAAGATAATCTATAATTTCTTGATCGGCTGCAATAAACGCTCCTGTACTGGCTAAAGATTTTGCAAAAGTTGCAAAATACACATCAATACCATCTTGTACGCCTTGTTCTTCTCCAGCTCCAGCTCCTGTTTTACCTAAGGTTCCAAAACCATGGGCGTCGTCTACTAAAAATCGGAAACTATATTTCTCCTTTAAAGCTACTATTTCCTTTAAACGTCCTTGTTCTCCTCGCATGCCAAAAACACCCTCAGAAATAACCAAGATACCTCCTCCGGTTTGTTCTGCCATTTTAGTAGCGCGTGCTAAATTTTTCTCTAAGCTATCAACATCATTATGCTTATAAGTGAATCGTTTCCCCATATGCAAACGTACACCATCTATAATACAAGCGTGCGCATCAACATCGTATACAATAATATCGTCTTTAGAGACCAATGCATCAATAGTGGATACCATTCCCTGGTAACCAAAATTTAAAAGATAAGCAGCCTCCTTATTAACAAACGAAGCCAGTTCGTCTTGTAATTTCTCATGTAAATCTGTATGCCCAGACATCATTCTGGCTCCCATTGGATAAGCCGATCCATGATCAGCTGCGGCTTGCGCATCCACTTTACGAACTTCTGGATGATTTGCCAATCCTAAATAATCATTAATACTCCAGGTAATAACATCTTTTCCCTGAAACTTCATTCTATTGGAAATTTGACCTTCTAGTTTAGGAAATACAAAATACCCTTCAGCATGAGAAGCCCACTTTCCTAACGGCCCCTTGTCTTTATAAATCTTTTCAAATAAATCCTTCATTTATTACAAATCTTATTGCTATTAAAAAATTTAAGTCATAAAACTACCTCTGTAATTGTTTTTTTGAAAAACAAAAACATAATTAAATTGTTTTGGTAAGCTTCATGAAAAAGTTTTTAGTCCTTGGTTAATTGATGCAAAATTAAATATTTATATGGTTTGACCATAATTTTTGCCTTCAATTATTTATAAAATAAAAAAAGAGACAACATTTTGCATTTTCAAAATTGTTATCTCTTTTAAATACTTTGTTATCTCGGTTATTTTATATACTCAATATTTTGAGCTGCTTCTACATTAACACTGTCAAAAAAGCCCTGCTCGTTCATCCATTTATCACTATAAATCTTGCTCATATAGCGCGATCCATGATCTGGAAAAATAACAACGACAGTATCATTTTCACTAAATGTTCCTTGTTCCCCTAATTGTTTAATAGCTTGCATAGCTGCTCCAGAAGTGTATCCTACAAACAAACCTTCTTCTTTAGCTATCAACCTAGCTGTGTGGGCACTGTCTTCGTCTGTTACTTTTACAAATTCGTCAATAATATCGAAATCTGTTGCTGTAGGAATTAGGTTTTTCCCTAATCCTTCTATACGATAAGGGTATATCTCTTTTTCATCAAACTCACGTGTTTCATGATATTTCTTTATAACAGATCCAAATGCATCAACTCCTATAATTTTGACATCTGGTTTTTGCTCTTTTAAGTATTTAGCCGTACCAGAAATAGTACCGCCTGTTCCGCTACATGCAACAAGGTGGGTAATCTTTCCTTCGGTTTGCTTCCAAATTTCTGGTCCGGTACTGTTGTAATGTGCATCAATATTTAATTGGTTAAAATACTGATTTATATAAACCGATCCTTTCATTTCTTCATGTAAACGCTTTGCTACTTGATAATATGATCTTGGATCATCGGCACTAACATGCGCTGGACACACATATACTTTAGCCCCCATTGTTTTAAGCATATCTATTTTATCGGCCGATGACTTAGAACTCACAGCCAAAACACACTCGTACCCCTTTATAATACTTACCATGGCAATACTAAAACCTGTATTTCCTGAGGTCGTTTCTATAATTGTGTCTCCAGGCTTTAATATGCCCTTCTTTTCTGCTTGTTCTATAATGTAAAGCGCTATTCTGTCTTTCGAAGAATTACCTGGATTGAAGGACTCTACTTTTGCGAAGAAATTACCCTCAAACTCCGAAGCAATTTTGTTAAGTTTAATAAGCGGAGTTTTGCCTACTAAATCTAATACATTATCAAAAACTTGATTTCTGTGTTTCATAAATGCTTTTTATAAGCTACAGTAATATTACTAAAAATAATTGTAACTCAAAACCATGCAAAAGTAAACATTTTTTTTAATCTATGAATGAATTCCCTCCAAATCTAATAAAAATGCATATTCAAGAGCTACTTCCTTTAAACTTTCAAAACGTCCAGAAGCACCTCCATGTCCTGAATCCATATCAATAAAAAGCAATAGTTTATTGTTGTCTTTTTTTAGCTCCCTAAGCTTTGCTACCCATTTAGCGGGCTCCCAATACTGTACTTGGGAATCGTGCAAACCTGTAGTTACCAACATGTGCGGGTAATTTTTAGCTTCAACGTTATCGTAAGGAGAATACGATTTCATATAGCTATAGTATTTATGTTGGTTGGGGTTACCCCATTCGTCATATTCACCGGTTGTTAATGGAATTGAATCATCCAGCATGGTCGTAACAACATCTACAAATGGCACAGCAGCAATAACACCATGATATAATTCTGGGTTCATATTTATAATAGCTCCCATCAATAACCCACCGGCAGACCCCCCATAAGCATACAAATGCTTACTTGATGTATAATTTAAGTTGATAAGATGCTTCGAGCAATCTATAAAATCGTAAAACGTATTCTTTTTGGTTAACAACTTTCCGTTCTCGTACCAATTTCTTCCTAAATATTCACCGCCGCGAATATGTGCTATCGCATAGATAAATCCCCTATCCAACAAACTTAATCGGATACTGGAAAACGAAGGATCTATAGTAGAGCCATAAGATCCATATGCATATTGCAATAAAGGGTTTGTTCCATCCAATTCGATACCTTTTCTGTACACTAAAGAAATAGGCACTTTAACACCATCTCTTGCTGTCGCCCATATACGTTCGGACACATAATTAGTTTTATCGAACTTTCCTCCCAAAACTTCTTGTTCCTTCTTTATTTCGCTTTGCCTAGTCTTAAAATTATAATCGATTACAGCACTTGGTGAAGTAAGGGAATTAAATCCATAACGCAATACGTCACTATCAAAATCGGGGTTGTTCCCTATATAAACTGTATAGGTTTCTGAGTCGAAAGGCAAATAGTAATCTTCACTCTTATCCCAGCTAATAATACGTAAATTGTTTAAACCATTTTCGCGTTCATTAACTACCAAATAATCTTTAAATATTTCTATATCCTCCAGAAGCACATCGTCTCTATGTGGAATAACATCTTCCCAAAAAGATTTTCCTGTGGTATCTTCGCTTGTTTTAAGCAATTTAAAATTGGTAGCACCATCACAATTCGCTATGATATAAAAGCTATCTCCATAATGCGAAATACTGTATTCCAAATTACTGGTACGCTCCTGAAACACCTTAAAATCTTCATCTGGTGTATCGGCATTTAAAAAGCGGTACTCGGAACTTAAAGTACTACCTGAACCAATAACAATATATTTTTTGGATTTAGTTTTATAAACAAAGGTATTAAATGTTTCGTCTGCTTCATGATACACTTCAATATCTTGCTCCGAACTAGTATCCAGTCTGTGCTTAAAGATTTTATGCGACCTAAGTGTTACTTCGTCCTTCATCGTATAGAACAGTGTCTTATTATCATTCGCCCATGTTGCTCCTCCAGTAGTATTTAATATTTTATCGGGGTAAATCTCTCCTGTCTCTAAATTCTTGATTTGAATGGTATATTGGCGTCTACTAACCGTATCTACAGAAAAACAGGCTAGTTTGTTGTCTGGACTAATAACAATACGCCCTAAATTAAAATAAGCATGGTCTTTAGCCATCTCATTACAATCGAACAAAATTTCTTCGGGAGCTTCAAGGGTTTCCTTTTTACGAACATAAACAGGATAATCCTTTCCTTTTTCATACCGCGTAATATACCAATAGCCATTAAACTTATATGGCACGGTTGTATCATCCTCCTTAATCCTCCCTTTCATTTCTTCAAAGAGTGCTTCCTGCAAGCCCTCTGTATGCTTCATCTCCTGTTTTGTATAAACATTTTCGGCATTCAAATAATCGATAACCTCTGGATTTTCCCTATCATTTAACCAATAATAATTATCTATCCTAACGTCGCCGTGAATTTGTAATTCTTGTGGTATCTTTTTCGCTCTGGGAGCATCAATGCTCACTATTTTGTCTGTCATTTGCCTTTCCTTTTTACAAGAGAGGGCAAAAATAAAGCTTAAGAACAAAAAAATCGCTCCATTTTTCATTTTAATACACATGACATATAAAATAACCTCTTAAATTTAATAATTTTGCAGCTTAAAAACTTAAAATATAGGCTATGTTTGGAGACATGATGAATATGATGGGTAAACTCAAAGAAACCCAAAGAAAAGTAGAAGAGACTAAAAAACGCTTAGATAATGTTTTAATTGACGAAAACAGTCATGATAGCAAGGTAAAAGTTACGCTTACTGCCAACAGAAAAATAAAAGCTATTGAAATAGACGAAACGCTACTGGAGGATAAGGAAGAACTGGAAGATTATCTTATATTAACCCTAAACAAAGCGATTGAAAGGGCTACACAAGTTAATGAAACAGAGCTCGCAGCAGTTGCTAAAGAAGGCATGCCCAACATTCCTGGAATGGATATGTTTAAATAGTTATGGTTACTTGGTTGCAAGTTGCAAGTTGCTAGTTGCTAGTTGCTAGTTGCTAGTTGCTAGTTGCTAGTTGCTAGTAAAATTAGTATTCTTTAAAACTTGTAATACCTTATGGTGCATGGCATCGGTGTAATCTAAATGCGTGACCATTCTTAATTTACCACCTCCCATGCCTATTATATGGATGTCCTTACTCGCAAGGCATTGTTTAAAAGTCACTTCATCAACATCGTTGTTTAATTCGAAAATAACAATGTTGGTTTCGATTGGTTCTATATTTTTTATAAAGGGCTGTTTACTTAGGATATCTCCCAATTCCCTGGCTCGTTTATGGTCTTCTATCAAACGTTCTATATGATTATCTAATGCATATAAGCCAGCTGCAGCCAAATAACCTACTTGTCTCATATTACCTCCAAAAATCTTGCGGATACGCAAGGCCTGCTTCATAATATGGGTATCTCCTATCAACACAGAACCTATAGGACACCCCAAACCTTTACTTAAACAGATCGAAATAGTGTCGAAAATTGCACCGTAATCCTCTGGAGATTCATTTTTTACAACTAAAGCATTCCACAAACGGGCGCCATCTAAATGCAAACCAAAATTATGACTGTCGCAAACCGCTCTTACCTTCTTAATCTCTTCAAAATCCCAACAAGCACCTCCTCCCTTATTCGTTGTGTTTTCAATAGCCACCAACGATGTTAAAGGATAATAATAATCGGTTGGATTAATAGCTTCTATAAGTTGGGCAGCCTTAAACATTCCCCTTTGTCCATCAATAAGCTTACAGGACACACCACTGTTAAAAGAGGCTCCTCCACTTTCATAATTATATATATGGGCATACTTATCGCAAATGACCTGTTCTCCAGGCTGCGTATGTAACTTTATTGCGGTTTGGTTTGCCATACTCCCACTGGGAAAAAACAAAGCATCTTCCTTACCAAACATTTTGGCTAAGCGTTTCTCCAGTAAATTAACTGTTTCGTCTTCCCTAAACACATCATCTCCCACCTTTGCTTGAAACATGGCTTCGAGCATTTGCGGTGTAGGCTTGGTTACGGTATCACTTCTTAAATCTATTATCATAATTTAAATTATAGTTGCAAATATCGCTACAATTAGTAATCCTTCAGAAATTCCCGGTGCATCTTTAATCTTAAACTCCTCTGGGTTTTCGATAAATTGCTTAATCAAACGCATATATTGCAAACCATACATGCTATTATCCAAGCTTAAAGCTATATTCTGAATGGCTTTATTTGCTATAGCCTTTACTTGAAAAAATGTATTATCACTGACCGCCAAGTTCATAATTTACTGTAATATATTTACATTTATCATTTGTGTTCTGAGCCAAATTGAAGGTTACAAAAAAGGAGAAATACAGGTAGATAAAATAACTCTTTCATTATTACAATTTGATAGGTTTTAACATAAAATGTGCTTAAAAAACAGTCTATAAATCTACACAAATAAATTTAGGTCATAACCATAAAAAACCTGGCTATAGTTTTTCAACATTGTTTTATAATCCTATTTTTGTTTAAAATAAAACATTACTATGATAACATCAGATCAAATTAAAGATCTTAACACCCGCCTTGACAAACTAAGGCACTATCTTTGACGTTGATGTCAAGCTTATAGAAATACAAAACGAGGAAGAACAAACATTCGCACCAGACTTTTGGGATAATCCAAAAACTGCCGAGGTCGTCATGAAATCGCTTCGCGTTAAAAAGAAATGGATTGAAGACTATAATAAAATTAAAACCTTTATTGAGGATTTAGAGGTTATATACGAATTCTATAAAGAAGGGGAATCTTCTGAAGAAGACGTTGAAACACAATTCGAAAAAGCCACAACCTTACTGGAACATATTGAGTTTAAAAATATGTTGTCTGAAGAAGGGGATAATTTAAGTGCTGTATTGCAAATTACTGCAGGAGCTGGAGGTACCGAGAGTTGTGACTGGGCAAGTATGTTAATGCGTATGTATCTTATGTATGCAGAAAAAAATGGCTTTAAAGTTAAAGAATTAAACTTTCAAGAGGGTGATGTTGCTGGTATAAAAACGGTTACACTTGAAATTGAAGGTGATTTTGCTTTTGGATGGCTAAAAGGTGAAAATGGAGTACACCGATTGGTTCGTATCTCCCCATTTGACAGTAATGCCAAGCGCCATACGAGTTTTGCTTCTGTTTATGTATACCCACTTGTAGACGATACCATTGAAATTGAACTTAACCCAGCTGATTTAGAAATAACCACTGCTCGATCTAGCGGTGCTGGTGGACAAAACGTAAATAAAGTAGAGACCAAAGTACAATTAACCCATAAACCAACAGGCATTCAAATATCTTGTTCCGAAACACGATCGCAACACGACAACAGAGCTAGAGCCTTACAAATGCTGAAATCGCAATTGTATGAAATTGAATTACAAAAGCAATTGGCTCAGCGTGATGACATTGAAGCGGGTAAAATGAAAATTGAATGGGGGAGCCAAATTCGCAATTATGTAATGCATCCATACAAATTAGTTAAAGATGTTAGAACCGGACACGAAACGGGCAATGTAGACGCCGTTATGGATGGCAATATTGATGCGTTTTTAAAATCATACTTAATGATGATGGGACAAAAAGAAGAAGATAAAAACACACTATGACAACAATTAACACCATTATATTTGACTTAGGTGGTGTTTTAATAGACTGGAACCCAGAATATGTGTTTTTAGATGCCTTTCAAGGTGATCACAAAAAAATGCAATGGTTTTTAGCTAATATATGTACAACTGATTGGAATGAAAATCAAGATGCAGGTTACCCTTTAAATCAAGCTACTAATGACCTTATTGCCCGTTTTCCTGAATATGAGAATTTAATAAAAATGTATTACGGTAATTGGGAAAACATGCTTGGAGGCAGTATTGATGAAACTGTTCATATTTTAGATTCTCTTGTTAAATTGAACAAGTACAAAATAGTAGCATTAACAAACTGGAGCCATGAAACTTTCCCTATAGCCTTAAAACGCTTTAATTTTTTAAGCTGGTTTGATGGCATTGTTGTTTCAGGTGAAGAAAAAACAAGAAAACCTTTTGCTAAGATCTATACGACAACTTTAGACCGTTACAATATTAAAGCAAAAAAGGCTATTTTTATTGATGACAATTTAAGAAATATTGAAGCTGCTAAAAAATTGAATATTAACGGCATTCATTTTAAAAACCCAAAACAGCTTATCGAAGCATTAAAAACATACAACATTTATATATAATGATAAAAATATTCCACAACAATAGATGCAGTAAATCTCGTAATGGTTTACAAATTTTAGAGCAATCAGGAAAACCTTTTGAAATTGTAAAATATTTAGAAGATACGCCTTCAATAGACGAACTCAAAAACATTATTAACCTACTTAATATTGCACCAATAGATCTGATTAGAAAAAACGAAACCATTTGGAAAACAAGTTTTAAAGGCAAACAACTAAGTGACGATGAAATTATAAAAGCAATGGTCGACAATCCTAAACTTATTGAACGACCTATAGTTATAAATGGCAATGAAGCCGTAATTGGCAGGCCTCCTGAACTCATAAAGGGTATTTTATAATCCTCTAAGATTTATTTACCATCAAGTGCTATAATTTCTCACTAAATCACGAAAATCTCAAGGGTATTTATAAATATTTGATCTTTAAACCCATAAACATCATTAAAATAAGTCATTTTTTATAGAAAATACTACTAAAGAAACTTAGTTTTTCTAATAATGAGCTTACAGATATTTTACTTGAGTTTCTAACTTAATTAAACCCGTATAAATATAGGCGGAAACAAAGCCCTTTCTAACCGACCACCCAAGCTTATCTTAGACATTATATAGGAAATATCGCTCCATTTTTTTTAACAAATTATTAACCCATAAGGCTTAAACCATGGTCTACTTTTGCGATCTAATTCCTAAAAGCAAACTATGTATAAACTATTACCATGTATTTTTTCTATTGTTTTATGTTTCTCTAAAATAGATGCACAACCTAAAAACCCTATAGAAAACACCTCTTTAAAAAAGGTCATAATTACTGGAAAAGTCATTGACAAAGAAACCCAGGAACCTTTAGAGTACGCTACTATTTCTTTTTTCAGCAAAGAGGAAAATAAAATCGAAACAGGTGGCATTACAGATGTCAATGGCGACTTTAGCATTCTTGTACGCTCTGGCACCTACGACATATCCATAGAATACATCTCATTTAAAACAATAACCCTTACCAATAAAAAACTCACCTCGTCTACCAATATAGGCACCATTTTTCTTGAATTAAGTACAGAAAGCTTAGATGAAGTTGAAATTATAGCAGAACGTACCACAGTTGAATTAAAATTAGATAAAAAAATATACAATGTGGGCAAGGATCTAACAGTTAGAGGAGGCACAGTGAGCGATGTTTTGGACAATGTCCCTTCGGTTTCTGTTGATGTAGAAGGCAATGTATCGTTACGGGGCCAAAGTAATGTTCGTATACTAATAAACGGAAAACCATCTGGTTTAGTTGGTCTAAATTCAACCGCTGCCCTTCGTCAATTGCCTGCCGAATCTATTGAACGTGTAGAAGTTATTACTTCTCCTTCGGCTCGTTATGATGCAGAAGGAACAGCCGGTATATTAAACATTATTTTAAGACGCAGTAAGCTGTTAGGAACTAATGGTGCCATTACCCTTAATGGCGGACTACCTAAATCTGCTGGAGTATCAACGAATATAAATCACAGAACCGGAGACATCAATATTTTTAACACTACCAGTTACCGCTATAGTGAAAGCCCTGGATATTCTTACAGTAGAAACTATACTAAAGACACTCAAATCACCTTAGAAGAAGATCAAGATACAGAAAGAATCCGCAAAGGACTAACTACAAATTTTGGTGCCGAATGGTATATTACAGATTCTGCTTCGCTAACCGGGTCTATTACATGGAGCAATAGTGACAACGAACGGAATACAACCAATACAATTAACCAGTATGATGAAAATCTAAACTTAATAAGTACCGGCATGCGACGCGATCCCGAATTAGAGGACGACAAACGCATACAATATGCTTTAAATTTTGACAAACAATTTGATAAAAGTGGACACAAATTAACATTAGATTTTCAGTACGAAGACAATACCGAAGATGAAAACTCATTGATTATTGTCAATAACGAACTTAGAGAAATGGTTGCTACTTTAGAAGATCAAACCCAAATATTACTACAAACTGACTATGTTCTACCTATAGGTGAAAACAGTCAGTTTGAAATGGGATATCGTGGTAATTTTGATAATACCAGTACCGACTATATCGTTGAGATATTAAATGACGGCACTAATAACTTTGAAAAGAACACCGACTTATCCAATCTTTTAAATTTCAAGCAATATGTTAATGCCGCTTATACCCAATTTGGAAGTAAAATAAACAAGTTTTCTTTTCTTTTAGGACTTCGAATGGAAAGCACGCGAATTACTATCGATCAGCCGACAAGTGGTGATTTTGACAAAAAGAATTATACTGGTTTGTTTCCCACTATTAACTTAAACTATGAATTTAGTGAAGACGAAAATATAACTCTGGGTTATAACCGACGATTGAGCAGACCCAGATCTTTTTTCCTGAACCCCTTCCCTTCTAGAGCCAGCTTAACTAGCGTGTTTCAAGGAAACCCTGATTTAGACCCTAGCTACTCTGGCAAGCTTGATTTGGGGTACTACAAAAAATTTGGAAAATTAACCTTAACGACATCTGCATACTACCAACACGAAACAGATGCCTTTTCTTTTGTGAGTTTTGACACAGGAGAAGACGTATTAATAAACGGAGAATGGGTAAATGTCATTCAGCGCGGCCCTATTAATCTGGCCACAGAAGACCGTTTGGGCTTTGAATTCACCTTTATGTACCGACCTACCAAGAAATGGAATTTAAACACCAACTTTAACTTATTCAACAGATCTACCGAAGGTACTACTCCTAATGGTTTAGTTCTGGACAAAAAGAACACCAGTTGGTTCGCCCGCCTTAACAATAAATACACATTGCCCGGTAATATCGATTGGCAAACAACTTTTTACTATAGTGGCCCTTCAGAAGATGCCCAAAATAAAAACAAAGGCAGGTTGTATTCCAATATAGCATTCAGCAAGGATTTATTTAAGGAAAAAGCGTCTCTAGCACTTTCTGTAAGCGATTTATTTAACTCGAGTATAAGAAAGACCAATACAACAACACCTACATATACTGGATATTCTGAATTCCAATGGCGTATTCGCAGTTTAAACCTGTCGTTTACTTACCGTTTTAATCAGAAGAAAAAACCACAACGCTCCAGAGGAGATTTCGATGGCGGTGGTGGTGAAATGGAAATGTAAGTATTTATGTTTTCAGGACAAAATAGAGGTCTAAAAAGTGCGTCATTCAGAACGGACATTGAGAGCAGCCGAAATGGTAGTGAAGAATCTTTGAATTATTATATAAGAGATTCCTCCAAAGCCTGTGTTGAGCTTGTTGAAATATCTGAATGACTAAGCACTTTTTTTGCTTTATGTCACATAACGGATATTCAAATTATTTTTAACAGATTATTCTGCATTTCATTCATACACACTTTTCAGACCCCTTAATTTATATCTACATGTCTCTTCTTTAAACAGCTTACACTAAATTTATTACACCAAATCACAAATTTAATATACTTACAGGCGACAATTTACCACCTAAGATTTACGTTAACTACAAGTTAACTCAGTTCTATTGATAAAGCTGACCTTATTGACCTAACAAACTGACGGTCAAGTTCGAGTGAATTTATAAGAGACGAACAAATTTGTATCGAGAACTATTCGCAGAGAACTTCTCGATACATTCTTCTCCTTAGATCGAAAAACACTCGAAGCTATAAAAATATAATTCAGGTAAGCGCGCTCTATTATTCCGCTAAGATACTATTAAACAAAAAAGCAGCATCTTTACAATAAGACACTGCTCAATACTATTTATAGTTATTTTGTTTGTTAAGCCTTATAACGTGCTATCCAGATACTGTGCTTTACCGTCTCCATCTGGATCCAGATTCAATATGGTTCCGGCGAACTTTCCATCTTCCTGCTCTATAACCTCTATTAACTCCTTAAAAGCACCCGAAGCCATGTTTTCGAGTTCTTCTCGCGTGTCAATATCGGTATAAGTGGAAAGTTCAATTTCATCTTTTGTTAGCTTCAAATCGCCATCATCATTAGTGTCCAGAAAATCCACCTGGTTATCATCATCGGTATCATCATCTTCTAATGTAAACTCTCCATCATTATTTAAGTCCTCAAGGTAGGTTGGGATTCCATCCCCATCATGATCATTTTGATAGGTTTGTAATAATTCAAACTTAAAACAAATTGGCGAATAAGCTGGAATACCAGAAGTAGCACTGGAAAAGTATGCCAAGCCTGAAGGGATAAACATCACACCTACTCCATGATTTACAAAATCAATAGTGCCATCTCCCAAATCGGTATAACCTACTGAAGCTCTAAACTCAGGTAATATCTTTCGCCATCCTGAAACAGCCACTTCTGTAATCAAATCAAACTCCACTGGCGTTACTGCACTATCAAAAATATCGTCGTTTAACTTAAACCCTTCGTAAGTCACCAATACATCATCACAAAACTTAGGAGCTTTTCCTCCTCCCTCATTCAATACAAGATAATAGATCTCATAATCGGTTTCAGCAAATACCAAACTTTTCTTAATCAATGGTCCATTCTCTTCCTCTAAAGCATCCCATAAAAGGGTATTGTTGTCTGGGTCAGGTAATTCTCCATTTTCTGGAAGCTTACTTATTACCAGATCGTTTATACTAGGGTCTGGATTATCTACAAAAGCGCTCGAATTATAATAATGACTCTTAAAATATTCGATAATAGAATCATTATCGGCTTCTTGTTGTTCGTCACGATCTCTTATCTCAACTGGCGTAGGCTCATTTGCATCATCATCTTTTTTGCAAGACACAAACCCAATGGTTAAGCATAGTATAAATAAACTTACTCTTTCTAATTTCACTAGCATAATTTATTTTTTCTTTAAGGCAAAATGCTGCACTTACTTAAGCGGTGATATTAAAAAATATATTTTCGGTACGCAATGCAACATTAATGTTTATTTTTGAGGTCGCAAGATACAATTTTAATACAATCTTGCACAAAAACATTAACGTAGTTTTCACAATAATTATATGCGTATAGATAAGTTTTTATGGTGTGTTAGATATTATAAAACCAGAACACTGGCAACAACCGCCTGCAAGAAAGGTCAGGTACGGGTAAATCAAGAAATTATTAAGCCCAGTAGGGAAGTTTATGCCCAAGATATTATTGAATTAAGGAAAAACCAAATTAACTATCGACTAACCGTTAATGACATTCCCGAAAGTAGAGTTGGCGCTAAACTAGTAGATATTTATAGAACCGATACAACCCCAAAGGAACAATTTGAGGCTTTAGAACTTTTAAAATACTCGAAAGATTATTACAGAAAAAAAGGAACTGGACGCCCCACAAAAAAAGATCGCAGGGACATTGATGATTTTAATGATGAAAATGAGTAATTTTATCCTCTAATTTTATACATACTCGAATGAATGTTAAAAATAATATAATACTGTCCCATAACGAAATTAACCATAAAATTAGACGTATTGCTTATCAAATCTACGAAAACAATGTAAATGAAAAGGAAGTGATATTGGCAGGCATTGTCTCAAATGGTTTCCTTATAGCAGAAAAGCTGAGGGATGAGCTTTTAAAAATTTCTGATATCACTCCAGTTTTGTGCCAAGTAAACATAGATAAAGATAATCCCACACTCCCTATTAAAACATCTATTGATGCCAAAGCGTATACTAATAAATCGTTAGTTTTAGTAGACGATGTCTTAAATTCCGGTACAACCTTAATATATGGGGTAAAACACTTTTTAGACGTCCCCTTAAAACAATTTAAAACGGCAGTTTTAGTAAACAGAAATCATAAAAAATACCCTGTTAAAGCAGATTTTAAGGGCATTTCCCTATCTACATCCTTACATGAACATGTAACTGTACACTTGGAAGGCGACTCCTTTGAAGTTTTATTGGATTAATTGCCTCATTATTTCATCAACAATAGTTACACTGTCCTTATTATCGGTTAACAAAGTTAATTGTGATTGCGCATAAAACTGTGTACGCTCAAACAAATGTTTCCCGATGAATTCAGTTAACTGTTCGTCTGTTGCTAGATGTGCAATTAAAGGACGCTTACATGTCTCGTTTTTCAGCCTGGCTACTAACGTTGGTATACTAGCCTTTAGGTAAATACTTTTTACATGTGGTGTATTTAAAAGCATTTCCATATTATTTCCATAACACGGTGTCCCCCCCCCTAACGATAAGATAAGATTGTGATCGTTTTCTATTAAAGCTTTTAAATATTTGGTTTCTATACTTCTAAAATAAATCTCTCCCCTTGTCTTAAATATATTACTAACTGAAGTGTTCTCCTTTGCTTCAATATAATCATCCAGATCTATGAAATCATAATTCAATTTTACTGCCAATTCCCTACCCAAAGTCGACTTCCCCGAAGCCATATATCCAATTAAAGTGATTATCATTTTCCTGCTATAAATTGATTATTAAAAGTATACCTATTTGATCCCACAAAAAAACAAAAAAAACCTAAAAAAAGCATTGTTTTTTTAATTAAAGCCATTATATTTGCACCCGCATTACGAGAGGTAATACAATGACCGGGTAGCTCAGTTGGTAGAGCATCTCCCTTTTAAGGAGAGGGTCCTGGGTTCGAGCCCCAGCCCGGTCACAAAAAGGTTAAGCGAATTGCTTAACTTTTTTTATTTTTACCAACATCATTTATGCGCACGTGGCGGAATTGGTAGACGCGCTAGCTTGAGGGGCTAGTATCCGTTTAGGATGTGGAAGTTCGAGTCTTCTCGTGCGCACTAAAATAGTTTTCTTAAAACTGTCTCCTAAAGAAACTTCTTGACGTTTTCTTATACTTAACTAAACTTTATTTCCTGATATTTTTTACTTTTTAAAAATATTTACCCTGTAGTTAACTGATTTAAAAAGGGTTAATTACATTTTCCTAATTGCATTTAAAAAAGAGCTTGCTTTTCTAATAAAAGCCTGTATATTTGCACCCGCATTACGAGAGGTAATACAAGACCGGGTAGCTCAGTTGGTAGAGCATCTCCCTTTTAAGGAGAGGGTCCTGGGTTCGAGCCCCAGCCCGGTCACAGAAAGGTTAAGCAATTTGCTTGGCCTTTTTTTATTTTAGTTATTCCGTTGAAGCTCTAACTGATTAAAAAAAGTTTTGTACTCTGAATTATTAGGATACATCTCCACCAATCTGGCAGTAATGTTCTTTGCTTTTTCCACTTGACCACCTTCAGAATATACGTAGGCCAGTATATATAACAGCCTATCATTATTTGGTGATTTTTTCAAGCCACTTACTGCTGTCGCTTCAGCATTAACAAAATCGCTTACCTTTACATACATTAAACTTAAGTTATAATAAAGTTTTGTATTATCTGGCATAAAGTGAATTGCTTTTTTTATTTGCCCAATAGCTTCTTCCTGCCT
Organism: Snuella lapsa; assembly: GCF_039539345.1. Lineage (NCBI taxonomy): Bacteria > Pseudomonadati > Bacteroidota > Flavobacteriia > Flavobacteriales > Flavobacteriaceae > Snuella > Snuella lapsa. The sequence goes on from NZ_BAABCY010000066.1 coordinate 50,502, forward strand.
ATTGAGCTCCGCTAACAACAAAGCATAAGAATAATAAGTTTCCCCATATTCGGGTTCTTGCTCTATAATGGTTTTAAATGCAGCTTCGGCTTTATCCATGTTGCCATTCCTATAATATAAGTTAGCCAAGTTTGTTCTAACCACATTGTTCATCGCATCTATTTCCAAAGCGTTTTCATAGCCTTTAATTGCATCTAATAACTTTCCTTTCTTTAAATAATAATTAGCTTTTTTAACCCTGCCTCCAACAAAATCGGCATTGACATCTAAGTTTCTATTGAATTCCGTTTTTACCCTTTTATAAACATCTTTATAGGTTTCAGGTATTTGCAGCTCGTCCAATCCTCCAAGCGCAAAAAAAGCCTTAACTCTTACCGAACGCATATCATCCTTTAAGAGTGGTAAAAAATAATTTGCATACGCATTACTATTAACTTCTCCTAACACATCCAAAGCCGCTCCCCTCACCAACGGTTCTTGATCTTGTAAAAAAACGACTGTCTGATCTATAAGACTAGCATTCATATACATACTCATCCCCCTTACAGCCGATGCCCTTGCAATGGCTGGATAAATTGTGTCCTTTGCCAAACTAAGCAAGGACTCCAGTCCTTCTTCACTTCCTGTTAAAGCAGGTGCCAACAAATCTGAAAAATGTTTATTTGGTATACCGTGTTGCTTTTTATAATTTTCCCAAGCCCATGCATTATCCTTGTCTGTGTGACATTGCGTACAGGCATTTGGGGTTCCGTATTTTAAACTTATATCTGGTCGGGGAATCCTAAAACTATGGTCATGCCTGAAATCATTACCCATATAAAATTTACCAGTCATGTGGCAATTAACACACTTTGCCCCTTCTGAATTCTCCAGATGAAAATGGTGTGAAGGTGTGTCAAACTGTTTTGGTTCATGACATTGTGCGCACAGTTTGTTACCTTCAAACTTTAATTGTAAAGAATGTGGGTTGTGGCAGTTGGTACAGGTCACATTATTATGGTACATTTTACTTTGCACAAATGAACCATAAACGTAATCTTCATCTAAGATTTGTCCATCTGAATGATAAATTCCCTCTGTGATTAATTGCGGGAAATAATGATCCAACATTTTGCCTTCAAAATTGTAATACTCAGAAATTTGCTCTCTTCGCATATGACATCTTGCACACTGGTCTACCAACGCTTTAGGAGCTGTCATGGAGGTCATTTTCATATCGCCTTGAGGCATGTAACGCTTTCCTAATTTTGTTACCTCGCTTATGTGAGCTTTACCAGGACCATGACACGCTTCACAACTTACATTAATAATAGCATATTTTGTATCATAGCTATGAGATGCTTGATCGTAATTTTCCCTAACATTTGTCGAATGGCAATCAGCACACATATTGTTCCAATTCAAACCACCTCTCGACCAGTGTAACCACTCTGAATGCACAACCTTAAAATCGGGATACAGATCGAACCATACCTTTTTTTCGGTATCCCATGCTGTTCTCAGGCATTGATAATGACCATTGGGAAATTTAACAATATATTGTTGCAACGGTTTAACTCCAAAGGTGTATTCTATTTTGTAATCATGGTTTACCCCATCTGGTCCCTCTGTATTTACATAATAATCGTTTCCTTTTTTATAAAAATGAGAAGTAACGCCCTGACTCCTAAACTTCACATCATTAAAATCCCCTAAAACACTTGAATCAGAAACAACCTGCATCGCTTTATCATGGTGTGATCCTTTCCAGTTTTTAAACGCCTCTTTGTGACACTCCTTACATGCCTGATCACCAACAAACAAACTATCTGGAATGACTTCTGTTGAAGTAAAAATGTTTTTATTCTCCTCAGTTACCGAAATATATTTAGTGCTTTTCTTATCACACGAAATCAAAAATAAAGGCAATAATAAAAATAGTGTGTAATGAGTTTTTAAGCTAAGCGTTAGATAGTTCAATTTTGTTCTTTTTAATCAAATAAATTGCTGTGCTAATATAGTTGATATTCATACAAAAACAACCTTTAAAGACATCTATAAAATCGTTCGCGACAAATTCAATCTGGGCATTGTGCAACATAAGGTTATTAAAAACAAATTCAATATGTTAGCAAATTATTAAATAAATTCGTAAGTTTGTTTAACATAAATTAAATTTAAATGAACAATATTAAAGTTAATTTTAGTATTAAAGACCTTGAAAATCTTTCAGGGATTAAAGCACATACCATTAGGATATGGGAAAAGCGTTATAGTTTATTAAGCCCCAATAGATCCGACACCAATATTAGAAATTACAGTTTGACTAGTTTACAAAAACTATTAAACATTGCCTTTTTAAACAATAATGGCTTTAAAATATCCAAAATAGCAGCTCTTAAAGAAGAAGAAATACCCATTAAAGTTAGAGAAATCGTATCTCGATCTAAAGTTGAAGACCACGCTATTAGTGCCTTAAAATTAGCTATGGTTAATTTTGACCAAGTCCTTTTTTACAACACTTACAATACCCTTCTGGAAAATAAAAGCTTTAATGAAATATTCTACTCTGTTTTCCTCCCTTTATTAAATGAGGTTGGCTTATTATGGCAAACCAATACCATCACGCCTGCTCACGAGCACTTTTTATCCATTCACATAAAACAAAAAATCCTATTAAACATCGAAAGGTTACAAATACTAGAGCCCAAACCCAATTCAAGGACTTATGTATTGTTTTTACCCGAGAATGAAATACACGACATTGGACTGCTATATATTAATTACGAATTAAGAAGTAAAGGATATCATACCATATTCCTAGGAGAAAGTGTTCCTATGGAGAGCTTAACAGATTTACTTTCTTTCTTTAAAGAAATAACTTTTATATCCTATTTTACTATTTATCCCGAAGAAAATGACATTAGCAACTACATAAACGACTTCAACAAGCTGTTATTGCAAAGTAGTGAAACTACCAAACTGTTTTTACTTGGGAAAAAACTTTTAAACTATGATGCTAACGACCTTCCTGAACAAGTAAAAATTTACACTTCAATAAAAAGATTGGCAGATGAAATATAAATGATTTCATTTTTGTTTTATTTTTTTATATATTTGTTAAACACTTATGAAGTCGAATATAGCTATAATAGGTTCAGGAATATCATCATTGGCCGCTTCTTGTTATTTGGCTCAAGCCGGCTACTGTGTTACAATTTATGAAAAGAACAGCAGTATAGGTGGCAGGGCAAGGCAACTAACTAAAGAGGGATTTACTTTTGATATTGGTCCTACATGGTATTGGATGCCCGACGTTTTTGAGCGTTTTTTTTCTGATTTTGGCAAATCTCCTTCAGACTATTACACACTAGACAAACTGAATCCTGCATACAGTGTGTATTTTGGAAAAAATGATTTTATAAGCATTGAAAACTCACTAGATAAAATAGCAGCAACGTTTGAAAAAGAAGAGCCTGGCACTAGCAAAAAGCTAAAAAAATTTATAAAGAAGGCACAAAGCAATTACGATATTGCCATAAAAGACCTGGTTTACAATCCTGGTGTTTCGCCCTTGGAACTTATCACCCCTGCAACGATTACAAGATTAAACCTGTTTTTTAAAACTATTAAAAGAGATATTAGACAAGAATTCAAAAACAAACGATTAGCTAAAATACTCGAATTCCCTGTATTGTTTTTGGGGGCTAAACCTAGTGAAACGCCTTCTTTTTACAGTTTTATGAACTATGCCGATTTTGGACTGGGAACATTCCATCCCCAAAAGGGCATGTATCAAGTTATTCTTGCACTGGAGAGATTAGCAAAATCACTCGGTGTAAAAATTGAAACAAATAGTGATGTAGAAGAAATTATAGTGGATGCTGGTACCGTAAAGGGCTTAAAAATTAATGGCAAGGCACAGGGTTCAAACATCGTAGTTAGCGGTGCCGATTACCATCACACGGAAACCTTATTAAAACAGTCTTACAGGCAATATTCTGAAAACTACTGGCGTAAAAAAACGTTTGCTCCTTCTGCCCTATTATTTTACGTAGGATTTGATAAAAAATTAAAGCATGTAAATCATCACACTTTATTCTTTGACGTAGACTTTGACACACATGCTAAAGCCATTTACGATCATCCCAAATGGCCCGATGCTCCACTATTCTATGCAAGTTTCCCAAGTATAACAGATAGTTATGCTGCTCCAGAAGGAAAAGAAGCAGGCATATTCCTGATTCCAATTGCCCCAGGGCTAACGGATTCTGATGAACTTAGGGCGACCTATTTTAACAAAGTGTTGGATCGGTTTGAACGCCTTACCGATCAAAAGGTTAAAGAGCATATACTGTTTAAAGAATCGTTTTGTGTTACAGACTTTATAAAGGATTACAATTCATACAAAGGAAATGCTTATGGCCTAGCCAATACCTTAACACAAACAGCTTTTCTAAGACCCAAGTTAAAAAGTAAAAAAGTAAAAAATCTATTTTTTACCGGACAATTAACCGTTCCTGGTCCGGGAGTGCCCCCAGCATTGATATCTGGAAAGTTAGTAGCAGATTTAGTAAAAAAACACAATCGTTTAGAATCATGAAAGCACGTTTTGACACCGTTTCGTACCTATGCAGTAAGCTTGTAACAAACATTTATAGCACTTCGTTTTCCCTAGCTACAAGGTTGCTGTATAAATCTATTAGAAAAGACATCTACAATATTTATGGTTTTGTGCGCTTTGCAGATGAAATAGTTGATTCTTTCCACGACTACGACAAGGAATCACTCTTTAACAAATTTTCACATGATTTGGAACTAGCACTTCAAGACAGAATAAGTCTTAACCCAATACTCAATTCGTTCCAGCACACTTTTCACAAATATGCTATTGACAAAGAATTCGTGAATGCCTTTATGAGAAGTATGCGTCTAGATTTATACAAAACAACATACCTAACTGAAGAAGATTTTAAAGCTTACATCTATGGATCAGCAGACGTAGTTGGACTTATGTGTTTAAAGGTTTTTGTAAAAGGAGACCAACAAAGATTTGATGATTTAAAAGATGCTGCCATGGCTTTGGGATCTGCATTTCAAAAAGTAAATTTCTTAAGAGATCTAAAAACCGATCATGATGTTTTAAACAGAAGTTACTTCCCCAACATTGATTTAAACAACTTAAACGAAATATCAAAAAGGCAGATTATCGATGACATTGAAAGGGATTTTGAAATTGGGCGGACTGGCATAAAAAAACTCCCTATTGAAGCCAAATTTGGTGTTTTTATGGCTTATCGCTACTACAAACAACTATTGAAGAAACTAAAAAAGACACCAGCTTTACAAATTAAGCAAACCAGAATACGCGTATCTAACCCCAAAAAGATAGAACTTTTAATGCGTAGTTATGTCAAGTATCAACTAAATTTAATGTAATTTTAAGTTATGCAAACTGTTTTATGGATATTAGTCTTTATTAGCTCCTTTTGTATTATGGAGTTTATGGCTTGGTTTACCCACAAATACATCATGCACGGTTTTTTGTGGACGCTTCACAAAGATCACCATAAAAAGGACCATGATAGTTGGTTTGAACGTAACGATACATTTTTCATCTTTTATGCCCTAATAAGTATTGGCTGTTTCTTATTATGGAAATACACAGACTTTTGGCTTGGCTTGCCAATAGGGCTTGGCATTTTTGCTTACGGCCTATCCTACTTTATAGTACACGATATATTTATCCATCAACGCTTTAAGGTTTTAAGGAACACAAACAACTGGTATGCTAAGGGCTTAAGGCGAGCGCACAAAATACACCACAAACATCTAGGCAAAGAAGATGGCGAATGCTTTGGAATGTTATTTGTGCCGTTCAAATATTTTAAAAAATAATCCATGCAAAGCCTGTACCTACTACTTAATTTAGGGTCTTTATCTATTCCCTTAATATTCAGCTTTCACCCCAGACTGAAATTTTACCAATACTGGAAATCCTTAAGCATGGGACTCCTCGTAAGCTTTCTTATATTCATCCCATGGGATATCATTTTTACTGTGAATGGTATTTGGGGCTTCAATGCTAATTACTTTTTAAACATCAAATTGTTCCACTTACCATTAGAAGAATGGCTCTTTTTTATTTGTATCCCATATGCTTGTGTATTTACCCATTATGCCTTACTTGAATATTTTCCAGGGAAAACACTATCCATCAAAGCAACCAAAGTTGTTAGCTATTCTTTAATTCTATTCTTTTTAATTATAGCCGTTTACAACTTAGACAAATGGTACACACTCATAAACTTTATACTGGCATCGATTATAATTGGCATTGTTTTATTAAAAACACCTGAACTTTTAAGAAGCTATTACCTTACTTTTCTCATTATGCTTATTCCCTTCTTTATTGTAAATGGTATATTAACAGGTAGCTTTATAACCAATGAAGTGGTTTGGTACAACAATTCAGAAAACTTAGACATTCGCTTATTCACAATTCCAATAGAAGATGTAATCTATGCGTTCTCACTAATACTTGTGAATTTATTCATTATACGTTTACATCGCACATACGCTATTTAGATAGCTTGCTTTTTTATTCCATAAGGAGCTTTTCAATAACCTCCCTTACTTTATCACTATTCCAATTGGCTGCTCCTGCTTTATCCATTACTACATTCCCTTCCTTATCAATTAAAAATGTTCTTGGGATACTCGCAACATCAAACATTTCTGGATAGGCTGTGACGGAATTATATATTTTAAAGTTATAGTTATGTTTATCTAAAAACGGGGTTATTTCCCCAACGGTTTCATTAGACACTAAAAGAAACAATACTCTATCTTTATAGTCCTCATACAAGGCCTGTATATTAGGCATTTCAGCTATGCATGGCGGACACCAAGTTGCCCAAAAGTTCACAAAAACCACACGCCCTTTGGCTGATTCAAAATCATACATATGACCATTCATATCCCTTAATTGCCAATCGTAATTTATCAGTTGCCTCCTACTTTCCTTTTCAATAGTCGAAGGACTAAATAAAGCCAATCCCTTATTTATAAAAACTTGTATTGGCTGCCTTGTTACAGGAACTACCAATAAAGTAATTATTATAAAAAAAATGATATTACTAACTTTTAACTGCCCTTTTATCTTTTTAAACATTTTATCTATAAACTAATTATTCCCTAGATAATGATAACAAAACATTTCCAAATACAAACATAAAAAAGGTCTGAAAAGTGATTTGTTTTGTCATTCAGAATGACACTCTTCAGACCTCTCCTATACGTTGTTAACTAAAAATTACCTAACAACTGTCCCTGTTAGATCTGCTAAAGGACCATCCTCCATAGGTATTGTAACATGATCGTCAGCATTTTCGGGTATTATGTGCAATAACGGTTTTAAAGTAAATGGCGCTGGACTATTATCTGGATAAGGTTCTACCGAAATAACAGTTGCATACCCTCTTAAATCCAATGGAAAACTAAGGCCTGAAGGTGCATTTTGAAGAAAATCTTCTCCAGGAAAAGCAGGGCCATCTCCCATATCACCTTTAAATGGCGAGGTCATAGCGTTATCATCAAAATCAGCTATGTCACTAAAAGTCCCAGTACTTACTGGAACCCCATCAATAACCACCCAGCCTTCATACTTCCATCCACCGTCTAGAACTGGCAAGTCCAATCCAACCTCGGGCGTACCACTCGACAAATCCAAATACCAAATACCGCTTAGTTCATCTGTGTCTCCTCCATTTGTTGGCGTTGCCAAAATATACTTACCCGAAGCATTTGAAAAATCACCCACGACACCATTAGAACTAACAGAAGCAACATTGCCTGTAAAATCCCCCACTAAAATTTTAGTCATGGAAGGTGCTGGGTCAACATCGTTTGCCGGTTCAATAGATAATACAAATTTTGTCGCTCTATGCAACGTGCTTGGCTTTACCGAAAAAGTTTGAGGGAAATCCACGCTAGAAAAGACTCCTGTTGACACAGGTGCCCCATTGACAATTAACCAACCCTCATAAACAAAATCATCTCCCAGTGGTTCTAAACCTGAAAGCCGTAAGGTAAGATTTGAACTCGGATTCCCAATGTTCCCCGTTGTACAAGAAACCAAAGCACTTACAACCATTACAGCTAAAAACATTTTTTTTATCATAACATTTATTTTTAAGATTATTTCTAATTCAAAAATAAATGATCCATTATTTTTAAAATGTTAGCTAGCTAACATTAAAAGCTTCTTTGTGCACTATTATCTCCTTTCTGCTAAATTCAATTAGTTTCTCTTCCTTTAATTCATTTAGCAACACATTAAGTGTGGGGCGAGAAGTTCCTATTAATGATGCTATGTCCTTTTGTGTATACGGGTGCTTGATAATCTTAACACCTGTTTTTTCACAGTCATAGCCATAGTCCGCACATAAATCTTCCAAAAATTCAATTAATCGCGTTTTAGTATCTTTAAATAACAACAATTTAAGGCGTCTTTCCAGTCTTTTAAACTTAAATCCAATAAACTTGTATACCTTAAAACTGAAAGATTGGTTCTTTCGCATAAGATCATACATCGTTTCTACACCTATGGGGCAAATACTGGTAGTATTATCAATAGATTGGGCAAATTCATGCCGTTTGGACTCCCCTAAAATAGCTGCTTCCCCAAACAGTTCTCCTCGTGTTAAAATAGCTTTTACAACTTCTTCTCCTGCTTCACTATAATATCCTATTTTAACCTTTCCTTTTTCTATTAAATACACTTTATTAGCCGAATCTTCTTCAAAATAGATGTAATCTTTTTTCTTATAAACATCAAAATCATGACTGGCCTTATATGCTTTGAATTTATGCGGACAAAGTATATTAAAGAGATTTACGTCTTCAAAAAACCAAAGAGAATTCATTAAAAACCTGATTATTATTAGTTAACATAAAGTCGTAAATTATAAAAAATCTTACTAAAAAGCACAAAAAAACCTCTTAAAAAAAGAGGTTTCAGCAATAGTTCTTATTGAAAAGTCTATATGACTTCATTTAATAATTATTCTTCTTCAGAAGTTTCTTGCTCTTCTGTTTCTTCCAACTGATCCAGCATATCGTGCTTTTGCAATAAATTGTACCACTGAATTACCTTTTTTATATCACTTGCATATACTCTATCTTCATCGTAGTCTGGCAATACATCAAAAAAATATTCTTCTAACTTATCTTTACTATCCTTTGGCTTCACACTTGCCAGAGCTCCATTTTCCTTCTTTTTAATATTCAAAAAGACCTGTTTCAAAGGCACTTCTTCTGTTAGTGTATAAATAGCAATTTCACTTAAAACACTAACGTTTTGCCGCGCATTAACCGATATACGTTTGCTATCAATTAATGACTCGGCAACAAAGCCACCGCGTGTTTGTGTAATTAACTTATATAGCCCTGGTTTTCCTGATATAGACAGTACAGTATCTAAACTCATAATTTACTTTTTTTTGAAAGGCACAAATATCATGTGTTTCCAAATGCATTGCAAGTATTATCGCTTCTTTTTTTGGTTCGGAAAGCGCATTTTGTAATCTACACTAATATTACCTTTAGAAATATTGGTTAATTTACCTTTGATTAAACGCTTTTTTAATGAAGATAATTTATCGGTAAACAGTATTCCTTCAATATGGTCGTATTCGTGCTGAATCACTCTGGCTATGAGCCCTTCAAATACTTCTGTATGTTTATTAAAGTTTTCGTCTAAATATTCCACAGTAATTTTTGGCTTCCTAAAAACATCTTCCCTAATATCTGGTATACTTAAACAACCTTCACTAAACGCCCACGCATCACCTTCTTCTTTTAATATTCTGGCATTAATAAAAACACGCTTAAACCCCCTTAAAGTTTCTTGTTCTTCTTGCGATAGGTCATCATCTTCAGAAAAAGGTGCCGTATCTACCAAAAACACCCGTATTGGTAAACCTATTTGGGGTGCAGCCAAACCTACACCACAGGCATTATACATGGTTTCGAACATATTAGATAAAAGCGTATCGAAGTTGGGATAATCTTTTGTAATATCTGTTCCTTGTTTCTTTAAAACCGGATCGCCGTAGGCAACTATAGGTAAAATCATTTTTGTGTATTATCTAATTTCAGATTGCAAAAATACAACACTAAATTATATAAAACATCGAGAACCTTTTAAAACTTAATTAGCAACAACAAACTTACGGGTTGCCGAGAAAGTATTGGTTTCTAGTTTTAAAATATAAATACCATTTTTTAAACCAGAAACTTCAATTTTTTTAGAACTAACATTACCCATTGTGCTTTTCAGGACAAGTACGCCCGTTAAACTATATATGTAAATTTTAGCAGATGTATTTATAGCCAATTCAACATTCAATAAATCATTATCAGTAACAGGATTTGGACTCAAACGCAACGATGCCCTTTTAATAAAGTCAATTTTTTCTACTGGTAATGTATTATCGCTATAAGAACAAATTGTTCCTCCTCCAAAATCAACATCAAAATTGTCTGTATCACTAGCCTGTGTTCCTCCCGCATCTAACTTATAAGTAATTAAATCGCCAGAACATGAAACACCTGTATATGTACTACCTTCAATAGTAATGGTAGATGGCATTTCAAAACAATTAATAGAATTTGTTTCGTCAATAAAAAAGACAGTATCTCCGTTATTAAGGGTGGTAGGCGGACATGTTTGAGCAGATAAAAAATTAAAACTTAAGGCTGCAAAAAATAATAAGTAAATTTGTTTCATAGTGGATTAATTTTAATTGCATTAAAAGTAAACATTTTTCTTACCAATAAATATTTTTTCTGTATTAGTTATCAATATAGTTATTAATAATAACATTGAACCCTGTTCATTCAGAACGGACATTGAGAGCAGCCGAATTGGTAGTGAAGAATCTTTGAATCATATAAGATTGTCTAAGAGGTTCCTCTAAAGCCCGTGTTGAGCTTGTCAAAATATCGGAATAACAAAACACTTTTTACATTATGGCACAACGAATATTCAAATATTATTTTGAATACAAATAACTTTGTAAAATAAGCGTCGCACTAATTTCATCTATTAATGCTTTATTTTTTCGTTGTTTCTTCTTTAACCCGCTGTCGAGCATTGTTTGAAACGCCATCTTAGATGTAAAGCGCTCATCAACTCGTTTTATAGGTATACCAGGGAACTGTTTTTCCAGTTTAGTCAAAAAAGGCACAATCAACACTTCGCTTTCTGAGGCTGTATTATCCATTTGTTTAGGCTCTCCTACCAAAAATAGCTCTACAGCTTCTTTAGCCGTATATTCTTTTAAAAAAGAAATCAGATCTTTTGTTTGCACCGTAGTAAGGCCAGAAGCTATAATTTGCAATTCATCTGTTACCGCAATACCTGTGCGTTTCATTCCATAATCTATCGCTAAAATACGCCCCATATATAATTTTTAAGCAAAAATAGCGAAATAAAAAAGACTGCCTTAAAGGCAGCCTCTTCAAATTCAAAAACCTAAAATTTTATTATGGTCAATCTACAATTTAAGCTTTTCTAGCTTTATTAATTTTTGGGAATATTAATTTAATATTATCAACATTTCTCAAACGGTTGAAATATGTTCTAATATCACTAGTACTTTTAGCAATTTCTTCTTTAGCAGCGTTAATATCTATAATTAAGGAATCCTCTATTTTTTCTGAAACATCAGATGAATCACTTACTTGAACTTTTTCTTTTACTTCTTTAGAAACGACTACCAATTTATCAGAATCGGCATCTACAACAGTATTAGTTTGTGCATTTACAAAAGAAAAAGAAAAAAGTAAAACGGTTAATATGAAGTAATTTGTTCTCATCTTGATTTGGGGTTGTTTAACGATTCAAATATAGAATCAGATCCCCTGTCCACATAAAAAAATAGTTGTATCCCTCTGTATTTTCGATTATTAGAAAACGTGTATTATTTCACCGATGATAAGATAAAAAAGGCATTTTTACCGACCAAATACCCTTCACTATGCAATTCATCCATTTAATCAATTCATTCAAAGGAAAAATTGGGTTTGTAAGCCACAAAAAATGAAGATAATCGTCTCGTACTTCGTCGTTAAAATACACATTATCCGCATTTCGTTCCTGTTTTTAAATCTTACACAGTATATTTGCCGAAAATATAATTACACATGACAGAATTACGACATATTATAGAAGAAGCTTGGGAAAACAGGGCTCTTTTGAATGATGACACAACAACAACTGCAATAAGAAAGGTAGTAAATTTACTAGATCAGGGCGAACTTAGGGTTGCTGAACCAGTTGCTGATGGTTGGAAAGTTAACGAATGGGTAAAAAAAGCTGTTGTTTTATATTTTCCAATTCAAAAAATGGAAACCATAGAGGCTGGTCCTTTAGAATTTCATGATAAAATACCTTTAAAGACGGGTTATGCAGAAAAGGGCATTCGTGTTGTACCGCATGCCGTAGCAAGACATGGTGCCTACATTTCCAAAGGCACTATTTTAATGCCTAGTTATGTAAACATTGGTGCTTATGTAGACGAAGGTACTATGGTCGACACTTGGGCTACCGTTGGAAGCTGTGCACAAATAGGCAAAAATGTCCACCTTTCTGGTGGTGTTGGTATTGGTGGCGTTTTAGAACCTTTACAAGCTGCTCCCGTTATTATAGAAGACAATGTTTTTGTTGGATCGCGTTGTATTGTTGTTGAAGGTGTTCATGTTGAAACCGAAGCAGTACTTGGAGCGAATGTTGTTTTAACGGCATCAACAAAAATAATTGATGTTACAGGAGATACACCCATTGAAATGAAAGGAAAAGTACCAGCACGTTCAGTTGTTATACCTGGTAGTTACACCAAAGAATTCCCTGCAGGCAATTATAATGTCCCTTGTGCGTTAATTATTGGACAACGTAAAGAAAGTACAAATAAAAAAACATCACTTAACGACGCTTTGCGCGAACATGATGTGGCTGTATAAATTTAATCTTTTACAATTCCATAAGGTGTCCAAGGGGTCTTTGAACCCCTTGTATGCTTTCTTATAGCTTGGTTTTTAGCTATAGATTCAGGCGTTTTATACCCCCTTTTATGATCAAGGTGCACACAAATAGCACTATACCTTATTTGTTTTGGTTTAATACCATAATTAACCAAGCGTTCGCCCAATTCCCTATCTTGCCCGCCATACTGCATGCGTTCGTCAAACCCGTTAACAGCTACAATATCTTTTTTCCAACCCGAAGCGTTATGACCATTCCAACTAGGGGTGGTAGGCGTTACTATATTTAGGAACTTCGATTTTACTCCACTTGAAGTTAGCTTATTATTTTTGAAAGAAGATTTTAATCCACAACGCTTTAACCATTTTATGTCGAAACAATTTCCTAACAAAATATCGTTCTTATCTATTTTTTGAGAGACATCCATAGGAAGCATAAAATACCCTCCAGACAGGAAATACCCGCTTTGTTTATTATCTTGATGTACTTCTAAAAAATCAGCTCGTGGTATGCAATCACCATCACTCATAACAATATAATCTGCTTTACAGGCAACGATGCCCTTGTTTAAAATTTTAGATTTTTGAAAACCATCATCTTCTTGCCAAACGTGAACAATATTTAAATTTGTTTCATTGATAAAATCATTTATCAAATCTTTTGTTTTGGGACCAGATCCATCATCAGCAATTACAATTTCAAAATCCTTAAATGTTTGACAACTATACCCCCATAGCACTTTTTCCAACCAAGCTTCAGCATTATATGTACTTATTACAACAGATATTTGTGGCATAACAATTTATAAAAACTATATTATTAAACTTAAAAAATATAAAACAACATGCAATACTAAAAAAAATAAGCCTAAAGTATTTACTATATTTGCTTTTACTTTAAAAAATTAAAATGAAACTAGTAAAGGAACTCCCTAAATCTATACTATTTAGCCTATTTTTACATTTTGTACCAACTAGGTTTCTCATAAGTTCTAAAAAAGAAAAGTTACCCGTAACTGTTTCATTAACGTCAATTCCTTCACGATTAAACAGCTTACATATTGTAATAAAAAGTCTTTTTAACCAAAGCCACTTACCCTTAAAAATTATTTTATGGCTTCATGAAGACCTAAAAACCAAACTCCCTAAACGGTTGGAAAAATTACAGTCAAACCTTTTCGAAATTAAGTACTCACATTTAACGTGTTCACACAGAAAACTTATCCATACACTCAAAGAGCATCAAGAGGCTATAATCATTACATGTGATGATGATTTAATTTACAGAGGAAATCTACTTATTAACCTATATACAGAATATTTAAAATTTCCCAACGAGATAACCGCTAATACAACATATCAAATAAAATTTGACAATAAAAATGGTTATTTACCTTATAACGCTTGGAAATTCAAAGCACCACCCTTCAACCCCAAAGCACAAATACCTGTTGGGGCATGGTGCATATTATACCCTCCAAACTCCCTTTCAAATAAAGTTTTCAACGAAGACTTGTTTTTGAAATTAACACCTAAAGCTGATGACTTATGGTTTAAAGCAATGGCTTTACTAAATGGTACAAATTCAAGGCAATCTGAAAATCCTCCCAAAGAACCCATTCCTATAATTGGCTCCCAAAAAGTTGCCTTAAAAAAGGATAACATCTCAAAAAACAAAAATGATAAGCAATGGGCAGCTTTATCTAAACATTTTAATCTAGACAAACTAATTAAAGAGAATTAAGTGCGGTTTTTTTTTATACCATAATCGCTAAAAATTACATTTTCCCTTTTAGTCGTTGATCGTATTGCTTTATTTTTTAAAATAACTGCTTCATTTTTATAAGGTCGTTCATGATACAAATGCACACAAATAGCACTATAACGTATTTGTTTGAATCTAACGCCTTTATTCATTAACCGTTCACCAATTTCCCTGTCCTCTCCACCGTATTGCATACGTTCATCAAATCCATTCACGGCTAAAACCAATGCTTTCCATCCGGAAACATTCATGCCATCAAAAGTCGCCTTAGTTGGTGTAAACGTATTTAACAACCAAGCCTTAAAACCTTTAGCTGTTAACTTATTAGCCTTAAAATTCTTTTTTAGGCCATTACTAACCAACCATTTCAAATCAAAACAAGTTTGACTAATAATGTCTTGTTTAGAAATAAGCTCGGAAATAGTTTTTGGTAATTTAAAATACCCTCCAGATAAAAAATAATTTTTCTTTCTTAGTTTTAAATGGGTAGCAACAAAATCGTTTCTAGGAATACAATCACCATCGGTAAAAATTAAATAGTCTGAAGAGGTTTTTAAAATAGCCTTATTTAAAATTACCGTTTTTTGAAAACCATTATCTTCATGCCATACATGAACTATTCTTAATCGAGAGGTCTCAATAAATTTATCAATAAGTTTTCTGGTTGTCTCATTAGACCCGTCATCAGCAATAACTATTTCAAAATCCGGTTCCGTTTGCTGTTCATATCCCCAAAGCACTTTTTCCAACCATTCTGGCTGGTTATAAGTACTAATAATTACTGATGCTTTAAGTGTGCTCATTGCAACAAAATTAACTATTTTTACCTACTAATAATGACACTACAGACTTTATTTTGAAAGACGTTTCTACACAAATTTCTGCACTACTAATTACTTATAATGAAATTGAGCATATTGATGCTGTTATTGACAATATTAGTTTTGCAGACGAAATCATTGCTATTGATAGTTTTAGTACAGATGGTACTTATGAAAGGTTAAAATCTATGGAGCATGTAAAAGTGTTACAGCGTGAATTTATAAATTTTGCCGACCAACGTAATTTTGCCATCAAACAAGCTAATTATAACTGGGTATTATTTATAGATGCCGACGAACGCATTTCTACAGATTTAACAACCGAAATACTATGTGTTACCAAGTCTCCAGATAATTTTACAGCATTTAAGTTTAAAAGAAACTTTGTTTTTGAAGACAGAATTATGAGGTTTAGCGGATTGCAATCAGACTCTGTTTTTAGATTGTTCATAAAGGGAACCTCTAAATATAAGGAAGATAGGATTGTACATGAAATTTTAGAAATCCAAGGCAATAGCAAAACGCTTGAAAACACCATGCTCCACTATTCATTTAGTGATTATAATAGTTACAAAGCGAAAGCTGAGCACTATGCCAAGTTAAAAGCACTAGAACTCTTTCAAAAAGGCAAAAAACCCAATGCCTTCCATTTTTATCTAAAGCCAATTTACAAATTTACAATAAACTACTTTTTAAGATTGGGATTTTTGGATGGAAAAGCGGGCTATACAATATGTGCTTTAAATGCTTATGGGGTTTATTATCGTTATCAAGAGCTCAAACGATTAATTAGAAGTTGATTTCCAAAATTTTAATCTTTTTTTTAATCGCTTCTTACGATAAAATCGCTCTTGAAAATCTTCCGTTTCCTTCCACATTAACTCAAAGATTCTATTATAATCTTCCCCAGTACATTTAGCATATTCATCGCTCATCACTTCAACCATGGATTTATGAATTGTAAGCCTGGAAAAATTCTTGACTCGAGTATCAAACCCCATATTTCCAAATTTCATCCTATTTAAATCCACGAGATAAAAATCATAAGAATCTCCATTTTTCTTGATTAAGGTATTCCCTGGAGAGTGGTCTAAAAAATGAATCCCTTTTTTATGTAAAGTATGAGTAAATCTTGTAAAAGCCCTTAATATAATATCGTAATCAGGTATACCAAAATCTTTTGTAAGCTCTCTATAGGTTAAATCGTAATCCAACTGTTCACTTACATAAAAACTTTTTTTAAACAATAAAGGCGTTTTAAATTCATAGAATGCTATAGGTGCTGGTGTTCCTATCCCTAAATCCAGTAATTTATTAGCATATTCAAAAGATCGTTGCGCCTTACTCTTTCTAAAAAAATTATAAACCACTTGATTTATAACATTAGGGATTTTAAAAGCTTTAACGTTTATAATTTGGCCATCTAATTGAAATAATTTCAACCTATTCCTTGAATCTTTAATAGACTCTCCAATATTGTCAAAATCCATTATTAGATTGTCAATTGATGCACCAAGTGCTTTGTATTGGCTGTGATAAACCTTCTTCATTCGGCAATATTACAAAGATTTAGACAATGTAGAAAACTAATACTAAATTTGCCTTCAAAAGTAATTCCATGCACAAAGAAATAAACAATGCCGTTAGGGTCTTAAAAGAAGGAGGCCTTATACTTTACCCAACCGATACTGTTTGGGGCATAGGCTGCGATGCTACCAACCCTGATGCTGTAAAGAAAATATACGAACTAAAAGAACGCGAAGACAGCAAAGCTCTTATTTGTCTTGTGGCAGACGACAGAATGTTAACAAAATATGTGAAAACTGTTCCCAATGTGGCTTTTAACATTATAGAAGTTTCCGAATCCCCAACTACAATAATTTATGACGGCGCACAAAATCTAGCTCCAAATTTGATTGCAGAAGACGGTACCATAGCCATTCGAGTTCCTGATGATGATTTTTGTTTTCAACTTTTAAGAAGATTTAATGGCGCTATCGTTTCAACATCAGCTAACATAAGTGGGCAACCAACCCCAAAATCATTTAAAGAAATAGCTTCTCCCATTTTAAAAGGTGTAGACTATGTTGTAAATTTGCACCAAGAAAAAACCTGTGCTAAGCCATCTTCAATTATTAAATTGAAAAATAATGGTGAAGTAAAAATTATAAGACAATAAAATGCTAATTTTCAAATTCCAAATCCCAATATTAATTGGAATTTGGTCCTTGAAATTTGATCATTATGAATCATAAACAAGCTTTAAATCACGCTGTTTTTAAAATCATCTCACAATCGGCTGAAACCCTACAAATGGATGCTTATGTTATTGGCGGCTTTGTACGCGATTTCATTTTAAACCGGGGTAACGCCAAAGATATTGATGTCGTTGCCATAGGAGATGGAATAAAACTAGCAAAACACGTTTCAAAAAATCTTTACAACACCCCAAAAGTGCAGGTATTTAAAACCTATGGTACTGCTATGCTGCGATATGAGGATATTGAAATTGAATTTGTTGGAGCCCGTAAAGAATCTTATACTGAAGACAGTAGGAATCCATCTGTCGAAAAAGGCTCATTGCAAGACGACCAAAATCGTCGTGATTTTACGATCAATGCCTTAGCTTTAAGTTTGAATTCGAATAATTATGGTGATTTACTTGACCCTTTTAATGGGGTAGCTGATTTAAACAATCAGATTATCCGTACACCCTTGGATCCAGATATTACTTATAGTGACGATCCATTGCGCATGATGCGTGCCATACGATTTGCTACCCAGTTGAACTTTAAAATTGAAGAAACGTCTCTAGAAGCAATTAAAAAAAATAAAGAGCGAATAAAGATAATAACCAAAGAGCGTATTGTTACCGAACTTAATAAAATACTTGAAAGTGAGATACCTTCTATTGGCTTTTTGTTGTTGGAACAAACAGGGCTTCTCGACTTTATTCTACCTGAGTTAACAGCTTTAAAAGGCATTGACGAAATTGAAGGACAACGGCATAAAGACAATTTTTACCATACACTAGAAGTTGTTGATAATATTACCCAAAACACCAATAACCTTTGGTTAAGATGGGCTGCATTGCTTCATGATATAGGTAAAGCCCCAACAAAAAAATTCAGTAAAAAAGTTGGGTGGACGTTTCACGGACACGAGTTTGAAGGCTCTAAAATGGTCTTTAGATTGTTTAAGAGGCTAAAAATGCCATTAAACGATAAAATGAAATTCGTTCAAAAAATGGTGTTTATGAGCTCCAGACCAATTGTACTCGCTCAAGATATTGTTACAGATTCTGCCGTAAGACGTTTAATTTTCGATGCTGGAGACTATGTAGAAGACCTAATGACATTATGCGAAGCAGATATCACAACCAAAAACCCTAAAAGATTCAAGAAATACCACAACAATTTTAAAATTGTTCGTGAGAAAATCGTTGAAGTTGAGGAACGCGACCATGTTCGTAATTTTCAACCACCAATTTCTGGGGAGGAGATCATGAAAACCTTCAACTTAAAACCTTCACGTGAAATAGGAATCATTAAAGACGTTATAAAAGAAGCTATATTAGAAGGAGACATACCAAACGAATATGAAGCTGCTTATCAACTTATGCTTGATGAAGGAAAACGATTAGGGTTAGAAGTTAGAAGTTAGAAGTTAGAAAAATTAATATTTGTGAATTCGTGGCAAAAACAAAAGACAACAAAAAGGTGGTTTACTGGTTACTTACCGGTTGCCTATTAATTTTCATAATGGTAGTCATTGGGGGCATCACACGGCTTACAGATTCTGGCTTATCAATCTCCAACTACAAATTAATAACAGGAACCATTCCCCCCCTAAATGAAACTGAGTGGCAAGAAGCTTTCGAACTCTACCAACAATTTCCAGAATACCAAAAACTACATTATCACTTTACCTTAGAAGACTTTAAGGGCATTTATTTTTGGGAATGGTTACATCGTTTAATAGGGAGGCTTATTGGTTTAGTATTTATTATCCCTTTTCTATACTTTTTAACTACCAAACAGTTAACACAAAAAACCATCAAGAAATGCTTGGTTTTGTTAGCTCTAGGGGGCTTTCAAGGCTTTTTAGGTTGGTATATGGTTAAAAGTGGATTGGTAGATATGCCCGATGTAAGCCACTTTAGATTGGCCGCCCATTTAACAACAGCGTTTTTAACATTTGCTGCTACCCTTTGGGTTGCCCTAGATATACTATACCCTAACAAAAAACAAATAAACATCAAATTTAGGAATCTGATAATAGTAAGTTACATTATACTTATCGTTCAAATAATATATGGTGCATTTGTTGCCGGCTTAAAAGCCGGTCTATTACATAACCATTGGCCGCTCATGAACGAAAACAAGTTTATGCATGAAACGGTTTATATCTTAGATCCTTTTTATAAAAACTTTATAGAAAACCCTAGTGGCATTCAATTTATACATAGAATAATAGCTTATGCTGTAGTTATATCTGTTTTGGCTATTTGGTTTAAATCCAGAAACATGTCACTTACCCCTCCTCAAAACAAAGGAGTTATGGCTTTAATTATTTTGGTTTTACTTCAATTTTTATTAGGGGTATTCACTATAATTTATGCCGTACCACTTTGGTTAGGCATTGCGCATCAAATAGGTGCATTTTTATTGCTAACAGCTATGACATTTACACTGCAACGTTTTAGCAAATAACCTAAAAAGTATACCTTTGCAGCATAATTATTTCACCATGATCTATAGATTTAGAGTTATTTTGGATAACAATACTGAAGATGATGTGTTTAGGGATTTAGAAATTCGGGACACAGACACGCTTGAAGATTTACATAATATAATTACACAATCCTTTGGTTTTGATGGCACCGAAATGGCTTCATTCTATCTTAGTGATGACCAATGGAACCAAGGTGAAGAAATTTCGCTATTCGATTTAAGTGACGATAACTCTGCGCGTTTAATGAACGAAACCAGTCTTAGCGATACCGTTCATGAAAAGCAAACAAAGCTCATATATGTATACGATTTTTTGAGCATGTGGACTTTTTATGTTGAATTAGCAGAAATTGTTGAAGAAACTCATGGTATCGACTACCCTAACCTTATGTTTGTTCATGGGCAAATTCCAGATGTAGCCCCAGAAAAATCATTTCAAGCAGATGAAACTGAAGACCATTTTGATGAATTTGACGACGGTATGGATATTGACGATTATGATACTTTAGATTTTGATGAAAACTGGAATTAAGACAACTTAATTCATAAGTTTTTAATCTTTACATTCTCATAATTACGGGTTAAATACTCTAAAGACCTTTTTAAGATTTCTCCCATACCCTTACAACGCTTAAACTTAACATCTTGAGTGTATTCGAAAATTTTCGACTTCAGCAAATCAACATGTTCCTTTTTAGAAATAGAATCGGAAACCATACAATTCAACAATTTATCTATCCTGCCGTGAAAACTTTTTAAACGTTTTACAAGTATAGAGCGTTCCTCTATTTTATATTGGTCTATAGATAGCTTTTGTATGCTTTCTGCCACCAACTCTACCATTTTTAAATTTTCTTTGAAAAACTGGGGTCTATAAATATTGAATTTGCCCTCGTATGATTGTTGATCGAAATCAATAGCACGTATTTTATACACCACATGGTCAAAATCGTGTGTTGGGACAATTACATAATTATACGAACGCATATCACCCAAAAGCCGGATCATACAGCGTTCATTAAACTTAACAAACTCTTTGGCTATCTGCGATTTTTCAGGTTTACTGCATTTAGGCAACATATTCTTTATAAATTCATCCCCAGGAATACCTGTAATATGCTCTTCTATTAAGGTATTTTTATACACCAAAAAGTTTAAATTATAGGGAGATAACATATGCTCCAACTCCAAACCATAAATACGTGACGCATCTGCTGTTTTTACATAAAAATAGGTGTAATTATCATTTAGAATATTCCTGATCTTTATCCTAAAAGGCTTTGAATTCCCAAACGTACAATAATCAATAGCATCTACATTAAGAAACGGTATAGTGCTCTCATTGCCATCAGAATGCAGGATAGTATACACCTTCTTTAATGATAAATCAATCTCTTCCCTTTCAAATTCGTCGTAATAAACACGAATCCAAAGCGTATCATTGTCCTCTTTATCATAAACGACTACCGATCCTTGGAAACGCAATAAATCGTCATAAAATATTGGGATTTTTATATTTCTGTTATACTCCGTAAGATAATTGTGCAATCTATCCATTATAGGATAAGAAGGTTTTCTTTTAGATATTTTTAGATCTTGCATAAGTATTCAAATTAGTCAAATTTAAAGCTTTTATCAATATGCCTGTAACAAAAAACAGGTATCATCGTCATATAACCATAATCAATGCTATTAATTTAAGTTTCAATACACACTTTATATCTTGGAGTCAATTCTTTCAATTAATAATCTAACAAAAATATTTGGACGTATAACTGCTGTTAACAATTTGTCATTTACCATTAACAAAGGTAATGTTTATGGCATACTTGGCCCCAATGGCAGTGGTAAATCAACCACTTTGGGAATCGTTTTAAATGTTGTCAACAAAACACATGGTGAATTCCATTGGTTCGACGGTCAAACATCAACTCACGACGCATTAAAAAAGGTAGGTGCCATTATTGAACGTCCAAACTTCTATCCATATATGACAGCTGAACAAAACCTAAAATTGGTTTGTAAAATAAAAGGTGTCCCTTACGATAAAATAGAGGAAAAACTTGAAATAGTTGGACTCTTAGAGCGTAAAGATAGTAAGTTTAAAACCTATTCGTTGGGTATGAAACAACGTTTAGCCATAGCTTCAGCCCTATTAAACGATCCAGAAATTCTGATTTTAGACGAACCTACCAATGGATTAGATCCACAGGGCATTCACCAAATACGGGAGATCATCAAAACAATAGCCAGTAAAGGCACCACCATTTTATTAGCCTCTCACCTACTCGATGAAGTCGAAAAGGTATGCACACATGTTGTGGTATTACGCAAAGGTGTGAAACTATATTCTGGACGGGTAGATGAAATGATTTCCAGCCATGGCTTTTTTGAACTACAGTGTGACAACATTCATGAACTAACAAAAACACTTGAAGAACACCCTGCCTTTGGAACAATTAAAATAGAAGGCAATACCGTTAGAGCCTTTTTAAATGAACCCATGGAATCCCAGGCACTTAACAAGCTACTGTTTGATAAAGGTATCGTATTAAGCTACTTAACACAACGAAAAGAAAGCCTTGAGGAGCAATTCCTTCAACTAACGGACAACCATCAACTACCTAATTAAACTACATGTTACGTCTTTTAAACTTAGAATTACAAAAGCTATTGCTTAATAAAACGAGTAAAATCCTTATTTTCATTTCGTTTATACTTCCTTTTTTCATCATTCTCCTTTCATCTTTGAAGATTAATGTTTTTGGTTTTTTTACATTGGAATTGGGAGAATTAGGAATCTTCAATTTTCCAATCATATGGCATTTAACAACCTTTTTTGCTGCTCAGTTTAAATTCTTTTTTGCCATAGTAGTTGTAAGTATGATTGGTAACGAATATAGCAATAAAACCATTAAACAAAATTTAATTGATGGCTTAAGTAAAAAGGAATTTATTCTTTCTAAATTTTATACCATTACTTTCTTTTCTTTAGTATCAACTCTTTTAATCTGCTTACTTTCATTATGCATTGGACTCTACTATTCAAGTTATACAGAAGCATCAATCATTCTTCGAGAAACAGAGTTCTTACTCGCCTATTTCATTAAACTCATTGGCTTTTTTAGTTTATGCCTTTTCTTTGGCATATTAGCAAAACGTTCGGCTTTTGCCCTAGCATTTTTATTTATCCTATTTATTCTAGAATGGATAACATTTGGGCTCATTACTTGGAAATTCAATGCTGTTATAGCTGAAAAAACACAGAACTTCTTCCCATTAAAATCTATGCATAAACTTATAGATCAACCCTTTCAACGCATAGCCATGTCCAAATTCCCAGACAAAGAAAATCTGGTATACGACTACGCTGTACATTGGCATGAAATTGTAATTGTTATGGGTTGGACAGCTCTCTTTGTCTTTTTATCGTATAGATTATTAAAACACCGGGATTTGTAATATCTTTGGTTGCTATGGCTTCCAAAATATGAAAACACCTTTTCTTGTTATACTATTTAGTTTTTTTGGCCTATCTGTTTTTTCCCAAAATGAGGCTGCAAACTGGTATTTTGGGTATAATGCTGGTATCAATTTCAACCAGGCAGCCAACACCGTTACAAAACTTACTGATGGACAATTAACAACAAATGAAGGATGTGCTTCTATTTCTGATGGATTAGGCAACTTACTTTTTTACACCGATGGTTCTAATGTTTGGAATAAAAATCACAGCTTAATGCAAAATGGCTCTGGTTTATATGGAGATGCTTCCAGTACACAATCTGCCATTATTGTACCAAAACCAAAAGATCCAAACATCTATTATATTTTTACTGTAGATAGCAGAAACCAAAGGAATGTAAATCTAGGCTTAAATTATTCTATTGTTGATATCACATCAGATGGTGGCCTTGGTGCCGTTACTGCTAAAAATAGACCTTTACTCGAAAAATGCTCCGAAAAATTAACAGCTGTTCTAAAAGATTGTGTAAGCAAATCTGTTTGGGTCATGACATTTGCCTCTCAAGATGGAACTGAAAATGTTTATGATACATTTCATGCTTTTGAAGTTAGTGAATCCGGAGTTAATGCAACATCCGTAAAATCTACATTCCAAACACTCATTGGAGATGCTAGGGGCTACTTAAAATTATCACCTGATGGATCAAAAGTAGCCTGTGCCAATGTAAGGGACGGTTTGTTTATCTATGATTTCGATCCAACATCCGGAAAGCTCTCAAACGATATTTCCCTTACTATAAATTCAGGAAACGGAAGCTCCTTTCCATATGGTATCGAATTCTCTCCCAATAGTCAGCTATTATACGTAAGTTCTTCCAATGATTTCTTTTCTCAAAGCGCAGCCGATAATAACCCTATAAATCATCAATCTACCTTAACACAATTCGATTTAATAGCTACAGACATACAAAATAGCCAAATAACATTAGAAGAAAGACAATTGTATAGAGGCGGTCTTCAATTAGGTCCCGACGGAAAAATATATCGAGCATTAAGCATCACTTATGAACAAGGCTCATCTTATCTTGGTGTTATTAACAGTCCAAACGAACTTGGAACAAACTGTAACTATATACACAATGCGATAAACTTAAGTCCCTTTGAATCCTCACAAGGCTTACCTCCTTTTATTACATCCTTTTTTAACATAGAAATTGATATCATCCAAAATGGCCAAAGTTCTGTAAGCTTGCTTCTGTGCGAAGAAGATTCATATACTTTAAAAGCCGAAGATATTACTGGCGCTACCTATATATGGCAACAAGATGGCTCAACTTTAAGTGCAAACACATACCAACTTGAAGTTACTAAAAGTGGGCATTACGAAGTGCTTATTGACCGTAATAATGGAGACTGCCCAATTGAAGGAGAAGCATACGTTAGCTTTAACAAAAATCCGGAAGCCTTTAACACGACACTACTACAATGCGATGAAGATGGTTTAAAAGATGGCATCTCTATATTCAATCTTAATGAAGCCAATGAAGAACTAACTGGGGGTAACGCAAACCTATTCACCGTATTCTATCTGGATGCATCTATGACCACCATAGTTACAAATAGTACTACATTTAACAATACCAGTAATCCACAAACCCTATATGTTGAAGTTATTAACAACGATACAGGATGCTCCAATACCTGTGAATTAACCCTATCTGTAAGTGTTACAGATTCCAATGATGTAGAACTCCCTGCCGTTTGCGATGACGATGGTACCGAAGACGGATTACATGCTTTTAATTTAAGTGAAGCCGATGATTTAATAGTTGCTGGACTTCCCGATGGCTTAAATATTTCCTATTTTGAAACTTACCATGATGCTCTGACCGAGCAAAACAATTTAGGAACAAACTATACAAACACAACACCCTACTCGCAAACTATTTACGCCCGTGTTGAAAATGCAAACAACTGTTATGGCATTAGTGAAGTACAACTAACAGTCAATAAACTTCCAGAGATCGTTACTGAAAGTATTGCTTATTATTGCCTTAATAAATACCCAGAAACGATTAATATAAATGCAGGTGTTGTTAACGGTTCAATAAACGATTACAATTACTCATGGTCTACAGGAGAAAGCACCCACCAAATAAGTGTAAACATGCCCGGCTTGTATACTGTAGAAGTTATAAATTCCAATAACTGTTCTGAAACACGTACTATTACCGTTGAAGCCTCAAATACTGCTAGTTTTCAATCCATAGAAGTAGTTGACATCTCCCCTAACAATACGATTACTGTAACGGTTTCTGGCGAAGGCATTTATGAATATGCATTACTTGATGATAATGGTTTGATTTACAAACCTTTTCAAGAAAACCCTACTTTTGAGAATGTTTTTCCCGGAATTTATACTATTTCTGTAAAAGATGTAAAAAATGATTGTGGAACCGTACAAGAACCCGTTTCTGTTATTGGATTTCCTAAGTATTTTACTCCCAATAATGATGGTTTTAATGATACTTGGCAGATATATGGTGTCTCCGATATGTTCCAACCAAACACTAAAATTCTTATTTATAACAGGTACGGTAAACTATTAAAGCAACTAAACCCTCTTGGAAAGGGTTGGGACGGCACCTTTAATGGCGAAAAACTACCTTCAGACGATTATTGGTTTGTAATTACTCTGCAAGATGGAAGAATCGTTAAGAATCATTTTAGCTTAAAACTATAATTTTCTTCCAAAAAAGACACTAAACCTACTTTTCATCTGATTTTTTTTGCATTTCATCTAAATTATACCTACTTTTCGCCTTGAATTAATCCGTTGAAACGGTGCTATTTATGCCTAAAACACCAAATAAAAAGAAACCTACTTTTAGTATGAGATCAATACGTCTTATCTTGATTATATGTATTTGCTGTTATAACATAACATTATCCCAACAAATTACCGTTGATAATAATATTCCTGCACAAGACCTTATAGAAAACAATTTCGCCGATGGTTGTGTGGAAATTTCCAATGTCACATCATCCCTTAACGGTACCTCAGATGGCTTTTCCAGCTTTGGTGCCTTTCAAAGAGGCAGCTCCAATTTTCCTTTAAATAATGGTATTGTACTTTCTACAGGAAACGCAGCTTCGGCAGGTAATGGTGAAAATACAACCGACTTAAGTGATGGTACATTAAATTGGGGGACAGATGCAGATATAGAAACGGCACTTGGTGTTAGTAATACTGTAAATGCTACTGTTATTGAGTTTGATTTTATTGCACTTTCAGACAACATACAGTTTAATTACTTATTGGCTTCCGAAGAGTATTACGCCAATTACCCTTGTAATTCCTCAGACGGTTTTGCTTTTTTAATACGGGAAAGTACAAGCACGGGGCCATATCAAAACATAGCCCTCGTTCCTGGAACCAATACACCTGTAACAATTAACAATATCCATGATGAGATTTTAACCCAATGTGCGGCAGCCAACGATACGTATTTTGATGGTTATAGCTTTGGAGATACAAATTATAACGGAAGAACAACTGTGCTTACCGCTGCAAGTAATGTAACTCCTAACGTACAATACCATGTAAAATTAATCGTTGCCGATCAAGGCAATGATCCCTCTTTCGATACCGCCGTGTTTATTGAAGCCAATACTTTTACCGAATTAGAACTTGGTGAAGATATTAGTAGCTGCTCAGGAAATATTACCCTTAACGGAGAAATACAAAACCCATTAGCCACTTATTCTTGGTATAGAAATGGAGGACTTATTCCAGGAGAAACCAACCCTACGCTAAATACGTCATTAAGTGGCCTGTATCGAGTTGAAATCAACATTAATGGTGTTAGCTGTACCATATCAGATGAAGTCAATGTTACCATAGATAGCGAGCTTACTACTAACCCTATAGAACCTTATTTATTGTGCGATGACAATGGTGATGGTGAAGAAGTTTTTGATTTATCAACTAAAGACCAAGATGTTATCAATGCCATTCCTAACCTACCAGTAAACTATACCATTAAATATTATTATACAGACGCAGATTCAAGAAACGATTCAAATAACATAACATCTCCTATATCAACTGCTTCCCGCACTATATATGTCCGTGTAGAAGATACCGATCAAGGTTGTGTTATTTTTGGAAATATTTCCTTGGAAGTCAATAATCCACCAACAATTACCCAACAGGTAACTTGGGATGTATGTGATAACGACAACGTTCCAGATAACAGCACGCAAATAGACTTAAGGGAAAAAGATAACGAATTCACCAATGGACAAGCTAACCTTAATGTGAGTTACCACTATACACCTCTCGATGCTGCCAATGGTAATAGCCCAATCCCTCCTCCTTATGTAAACTCTAATCCAAATGAAACACTATATGTTAGAGTAGAAAACACCCTTACCAGCTGTATATCAACCGGATCTTTAGTTTTAAACATAACCAATGGTAACACTGGCATTGTCAGGGACACTCAATACATTGATGCCTGCGATGCAGATCACGATGGTACAGCCAATTTTAACCTTACACAAGCAATCAACACTATTTTAAATGGAGAAACAGGCTTTTTGCCTCCTACATACCATACCAGCCAAAGTGATGCCGAATCTGGATCCAACCCAATCCCAAACCCTACAAACTATCAAAACACAAATCCAGAAGAACAAACCATTTATGTTAGATTAGAAGACAGTACCACAGGCTGCTATGCTATTGTACCCATAGAAATCCACAGCAATCTTTTACTAACCGCTACAAATATACCAGAATTAGGGTTTGCTTTTTGTGATGATGATAATGACGGTAGCGTTGATGTCTATTTAAACCCATTAGAGAGTGTTATTGCTAACGGAATTCCTAATGTTACTGTTTCTTTTTATGATACAGAAAGCAACAGAGATAACAACATAGGGGCCTTAGATACCTCATCACCATTAACCATAACAAGCGACGTAACACTTTACATTAATCTTGAAAATGGTAGTTGCTCTGAAGTATCGGAAGTTTTATTAAGAATAAACCCTGTTGTTGCCTTTCCAAATACAGAGCCAATAAATTATTGTGACAATGACGATGATGGTTTTACAACCATAGATTTCGATTCTTTGGATTCCATTTTAACTGGAGGAACCCCTGGTTTTAGTGTGCGGTATTTTCTAGATCCTAACGATGCAGATTCTGGAACAAACCAATTACCCCGCTACTATGATTCCGCTTCAAATACCTTTTATGCCCGGATAGAAAATATAAACACAAACTGTTATACTGTAAATGAATTTGACATAAATATCGTTCCAGCCCCGTCTGTAAATCAACCTTCCAATATTGTAATTTGTAACAGTACCGGCAACGCCACCATAAAATTAGAAGATAAAATTTCCGAAATTGTATCCGACCCCACTGGACTTATAATAGATTTTTTCGAATCCTTCGATAACGCCAACAACAATGTAGAAGCACTCGACGACCAAGCCTATAACACGATCTCAAGAACCATCTATGTCAGAGTACAAACCACTGCATCTCCAGGATGTTACAATATTGTTTCCTTTGATGTTATTATAAACACCATACCAGTAATCCCACCCCTTACACCTTTCCAAATGTGTGTAGATGAGGGCGTTACTTCAACAACTTTTGTTTTAGCCGACAAAGACTCTGAAATTTTAAACGGTCAGACAAGCAAAGAAGTTTTTTACTATGAAGATGCTGCATTTACAACCCCTAT
This sequence comes from Snuella lapsa, assembly GCF_039539345.1. Taxonomy (NCBI): domain Bacteria; kingdom Pseudomonadati; phylum Bacteroidota; class Flavobacteriia; order Flavobacteriales; family Flavobacteriaceae; genus Snuella; species Snuella lapsa. Next base: position 80,074 of record NZ_BAABCY010000066.1, read on the forward strand.
TAACAAATACAGCCCTTACTCTAGTTCTGGAGCTCAAACCATTTATGTACGTGTAGAAAATATAACAGATCCAGATTGTAACAGCACATCTTCTTTTACTTTAGAAATCGCCTCTAACCCTGACTATAACAGGGATTTCGACGACTTCCCTCCCGTATGCCAAACCATTGCTGGAAACCATACATTTGACTTAGAAGCCAAACGACAAGAAATAGCACAAGGAAGCACAGATAATTTAAGCATTGAGTTTTATTTATCTGAAAATGATGCTTATTACAATACAGGTACGCCGTTACCTGACCAATATACATCGCAAGCACTCCAAGGACAATTCTATGTTAGAATTGAAAATACAGCAAACTCCTGTACTGTCGTTGAAGAAGTTAGATTTATAACATTTCCTACACCCAATATTATATCCGCTTCCATAGATCCCGTGTGTGATACTGATTATGATGGCAGTACGACCATTGATCTGACCAATGCCGTGTACGATATAGAAAATGTGAGATTTAGCGATGTGACCATATCCTATTTTGAAGATGAAGCCCTAACAACCGAAATACCGTCTGGACAGATTACCAATTATCCAGTTAACACCAGTAAAACCATTTATATAAAAGCTGAAGTTGATACAGGTTGCAGCCATTCTTCACCCTTAGAACTACAAGTTAATCTTCCCCCTACCTTGTTAAGTGTAAACACTTTTACAGATTGTGAAAACCCAACTAATAGTTATGATTTAGGTCAAATAGACACCTTCTTAATCCATAGCAGCACCAATGCCATTATAAGTTATCATGACTCCCAAACTAATGCCCAAAACAACACAGGTACATATGTCAACAAACAATTTGACTATCCAACACCAGGCACATATGCCATCTATGCGCGCATTGAAGATGCCGTTACCGGATGTCTGGCGTTTACCACTTTCAACTTACAAATCAACCCAAACCCAATAGCCAACACACCTCCAAATTTAGAAGACTGTGACGATGACTTTGATGGATATTTAGAATTTGACTTAACAGAAAACGAACACATCATATTAGGCTCCCAAGACCCTAACAATTTTTCTGTTTACTACTATAACAACAATATTAACAATGCAGAAAATGACACCAATAGATTGGATACATTACATGAAGCCGTAAATGGAGAAACGATCTATGCAAGGGTACAGCACAATAATACAGAATGTTACAGCATCACGCAATTTAATATCATAATCAACCCCTTACCTGTTATTCCAATTAACGACATAGAACCTTTATGCATTAACGACATACCTAAAAACCTAAGTGCTGAAACAGGAAATACAGGTGACACTTACCTATGGTCCAACGGTGCCACAACACCCGAAATACAAGTAGACTTCTCCAATTTAGGAGATCATTGGGTAACCGTTACAACCCCTGACAACTGTGCTTACACAAAAGATTTCACATTAATAGAGTCTGAAGCAGCTACTATAAACTTTACAACTACGGTCGACTTTGCCGACCCTAACAGTATTAACGTAGATATAAGTGGAATGGGAGACTATGTATACATTCTGGATGACGGCGACCCCCAAACCTCCAATGTGTTCGAAAATGTATGGCTTGGACTGCACACAGTTACGGTAAGAGACCTAAACGGCTGTAACGATGTTAGTAAAGAAGTTATCGTTATTGATGCCCCTAAATTCGTAACCCCAAATAACGATGGTGCCTTTGATTATTGGCATATAGTTGGTATCGAAGAACTTCCGGGAACCGTCGTATATATTTATGATCGCTACGGAAAACTTCTTAAAACCCTACCACATACTTCAATCGGTTGGGATGGTACTTTTAACGGTCAAAATATGCCAGCAGATGATTATTGGTTCTTTGCAAAAGTTAAAAAAGATGGTGTGGCCTTTGATTTAAGAGGACACTTTGCTTTAAAACGTTAGGCTCTTTGATTACTTAAAGCATAGTTATATATTTGTTAGCTACGCTAATAGTTTAACCATTGAAAGACCTAGACCTTAACAACCATTTTAAAATTGTAATAAACCTTATTATAATTTTTATTTTTTTTACTCAAAATGCTCACACCCAAACCGCATGTTCCTTAGGAGACCCTGTGTTTGTTGAAAACTTTGGCTCAGGCACAAACCGTCTAGGCCCGTCCTTAAACCAAGATCCAAATGCAAATGTTCACCCCAATTACAGACCTGCCAGTTTATATACCTACGTTGGCTCAGGAAGTGTAGGACATGACCAATACGGTATCATGAAAGACCCAAAAGATGCCGCTCCCGGTGGTGCTGGATGGAACGATAGTTTTCCAGACCACACAGGCAATCCTAATGGCTATTTATACTATTGCGATGCTAAAGAAGACCTCAATGTGTTTTATGCTCAAAAAATAGATGGCTTATGCGATGATATTGAATACGAGCTATCCGCTTGGTTTGCAAAAACAAACGCTCCCGATTACTTCATAGACCCCAATATTAAACTTATAATAGGCTTTACAGATATAAACGACCAAAATATTGGCAGTATTGTCGAAGCAGACACAGGGCCTATAGAAGGTGTCGGAGCAAACAGATGGCATCGTAAAAGTTTGATCTTTACTGTACCTACAGGAACTGAAAACATCTACTTTATGTTAAGAAATAATGTCTCAGGAGTAGCAGGAAACGATCTGGCTATTGATGATATAGAAGTAAGACCCTGTGGTCCTCAAATAGATCTTACAGATACATTTACAAATAACATAATAACTAATGAAACCTATTGTATTGAAGACTCCAATGACACCTCTATTAGTATCTCCGCAAATATCCCCAACACTTTTGTCATGCAATGGCAAGAATCAACAGTCTCTGGCGTATGGACAGATATGACTGGAGAAACAGGCAATACTTTAAATTATACCATTCCTAGCACAAGTGCTTTTTATCAGTTAAGACTTAAATTCGCTCACAACGCCAACAACCTTCTCAACTCAAAGTGTCATTTCTTTACAGAACCTATCTCCTACTATAGAACCTATGCCAATACTGCTCCAGTGATGCAGTTATGTGATGATGACAACAACGGATTGATGTTTTTTAATTTAGCATCACAAAAAAGCTATATAAACGATTCCAATGAGGTAACCATAACCTACCACACCTCACAACCCTTGGCCGAATCCGGCAATGCACCACTAACAAGCCCTTTTGAAAGCGGAAGCACCACTATTTTTGCACGGGTTGAAAACAACCTGAACCCATCTTGTTATGCCATTTCCAGTTTTGACCTGGAAGTTTACGAAACACCCGTCCCTATGGATGCCTCCAGTATCCTTCCCATACAGGAATGTGACAATACCTCCGTAGGTACAGATACCGATGGCCTCGTGGTATTTGATATAACCCAAAGGGAAACCGATATCCTAAACGGACAGGATCCAAATGGTTTTAACATCTCATATTATTCCGATGACACCTATAACAGCCCCATCCCCAATCCATCATCGTTTGAAAATACGGTTTCCGGCGGACAAACCATATACGTACGGGTCACCAACAACCAGTATGGCGATTGCTATGCCGGTACCGCAGTTCAAATTGAAGTACTCGAACTTCCTGTAGTTAACAATCCCAGCACCTATTCGCAATGCGACGATGTTTCCAATGACGGCCAGGCCCTTTTTAACCTGACCCTGGACAGTATCAAAAGCGAGATCAACCCAAACCATACTACAGAGGGACTTCAATTCACCTATTACGAAGACCTAAACGAAGCAGAAAACAACGGCACTGCCATAACCAATCCCGGAGCCTATCTTGATGCGCCCGGCTTCGTCCCTGAAATCGTTTACATACGGGTTGAAAACCCCAATAACTGTTACAGAGTCGTGCCCCTTACACTCGAAGTGAACCCCTACAGTGGCGCCTTGGCCCTTTATAACCCGAACCCGATACATCAGTGCGATGATGGTATGGATCCCAGGGACGGGATCTCGACCTTCGACCTGTCTGGTTTTAAAGACCACATAGAGAATGTTGTTTTTTCAACGTTCAATGCCTCCGCACACCTTTATGAAACCCAATCCGATGCCGAGCTGGAGATCAATGAAATAACCGACCTGACGAACCACCAAAATATAAATTCCCCCAACAGTCAGGACATCTGGGTACGCGTTAAAAGCGACCTCAACAACAACTGTCTAGGACTAGAAGAATTCCCGGGGCTGCTCATTGTGGAAGCCCTGCCCTATGCCAACCCCGTAAGTATCGACAGGCAATGCGACGACGATTTTGACGGAGCCTACCCTTTTGATGTCTCTACCCTGGAAACTACCGTACTGGGGGGGCAATCCTATAATGATGTATCCATAACGTATTTTGACAACACCGGAAACCCCTTAAAGGATTTTAGTGGCAACGACGTAACCAGCCCGCTGCCCAATACACTTTTAATGGACAGCCAGACCATCACAATACGGCTAACCAATAACAACACTAGTGATCCCGATGGCGCTTGCTTTCATGAAACCTCACTGGAGTTCATCGTGGATGTACAGCCAGTCGCAAATCCAGTAACAGTTTCTCCTGTCTGTGACGGCGATGCTGGAGATATAGATGATGACGGTGTGTACCCTTTTGATACCTCAAGCTTTACAGGTATTATTTTGGGCACACAATCTACTATGGAGATCTATTACCGCTATATAGACCAAAACGGAAATACCGTCACCGATAGCCCTACCCTGCCCACCCCATTAATGTCGGGGTCACAGACCATTACGGTGGAGGTCAGAAACCCACTGAACGACACCTGTTCGGCAGCTACAGATATACAACTGACGGTCAACCCGCTGCCCGATTTCACCATTGAAACCCCACAGATCGTATGCTCTTCCGATCCCACCTTTACCATCGTGTTGGATCCCGTTGAAGCAGATCCCAACGAAGTTTTCGACTACCTGTGGCAATACCAGGACGGCAGCGTCCTGTCCAATGCCCCCACACTAACCGTATCGACCCCCGGAACCTATACCGTGACATTGACCAAAACAGATGGTACTGGTTGTTTCAGATCAAGGGAGGTCTTTGTCAATGCCTCCGAACTGGCTACCATTACACAGGAGGATATTACCGTTGTGGACCTTTCGGACAACAATACCATTACCATCAACGAGAACAACCTGGGACTGGGCGATTACGAGTTTGCAATGGACGACGAGTTCGGGCCCTATCAGGACGAACCGTTCTTTGAGCGGGTAAAGGCTGGCATACATACCCTCTTCGTAAGGGACAAAAAGGGATGCGGTACCGCTTCCATTGACATATCCGTTATAGGCTACCCCAAGTTTTTTACACCCAACAACGACGGGTACAATGATTACTGGCAAATCAAAGGGGTCAACGCACAGTTCCAGCCCAACAGCAGCATATACATCTTCGACCGTTATGGTAAACTGTTAAAGCAGATAGCCACGACCTCCAATGGGTGGGACGGAACCTTCAACGGAGACCGCATGAGATCAGACGATTACTGGTTCAAGGTTATGCTTCAGGACGGAAGAACATTTATGGGACATTTTAGTTTGAAGCGGTAACCATTTTTCAAGTAGTTACGAAAGAAAAAGATTTCAAAAAATTATAATGATATCTTTTTCATTTGCTTTTATCTAAAAACGTTAAACCTTTTGCTTCTATTTGAGTCTAAACAAGTTAAATACATTACTTTGGTTATTTAATCCCAAGTTTAAAAGATTAACGATTATTTTTAAGATATAAATGCAAACACTTTGGCAATTAAGATACATAGCAATATTTTTCTTTTTAACAGCTACTGGTTTTTCCCAATTGAGTAAAACCCATTATATCCCCCCTATCACAGAATCAGGTGAAAATTCTTCCACACCCGAAGATCATTATATATACATTTCCACACCTAGTACGGCCCCAGTTAGTTTTACCATAAAACCAGTAGGACTGAGCACAGCAAACCATATAACAGGAACAGTTTCCAACACCAGTCCTTACACACACAATATTGGTAGCGGAAGAAACACACAACTATTTGTTAACGCATTTGAAACCAGTGCCGTAAAATCTAATAAAGGTTTCATTATAGAAGCACAGGACGCCGTTTACGTTTCCGTACGGATCAACGCTGGAGCCCAGGCAGGAGCGCTCGTTAGCAAAGGACTTGCGGCCTTGGGCACCACATTTAGAGTTGGTAGTTATACCAATGAAAACCCACAAACCAATTACTTAAATTTTGTTTCGGTAATGGCTACCGAAGACAATACCCAAGTAACATTTAGCAACCTTCCCACAGGACTGATAATAGAAAACTATTCGGGCGCAACACCTGTAAACGTCTCATTAAACAAAGGAGAAAGTTACATTATAGCAACAAATAGCTCCAATACAACAACCAACAGGGATGGGCTTATTGGATGCCTTGTTAGCTCAGATAAAAACGTTGTTGTTAATTGCGGATCTGCCAATGGCAGCTTTCATAATGGCAACGGGCGAGATTATGGTATCGATCAAATTGTTGACCTGTCCAAAGTTGGCAAGGAATATATTTTTGTGAGAGGTTCTGGCGATAACGGTTGGGAAAATATTCTGGTTGTTGCACATACAAATAACACGACGATTAGCATAAATGGCAGCGCTCCCGTAGCTACTATTAATGCTGGTGAATACCATTTGATCGAAGGTAACTATTACAACTCAAACGGCAACATGTATGTTGAAACCTCAGAAGATGTCTTTGTTTATCAAGGCATAGGAGCCTCTAACAATGAAGCAAATCAAGGCATGTTCTTCGTCCCCCCTTTAAGTTGCGAAGCCCGTGGAAACCTAGACAATATAGCCAACATTACAAGCATAGGAAACACAATATATACAGGAGGTATCACAATTGTTACCAAGGCAGGTGCCACCGTTACCATAAACAATTCGCCAATATCCAGTTTCTCCACTGTTGGCCCCAGTACCGTTACAGGTAAAAGCGATTATGTAACTTACAAAGTATCCAATCTAAGTGGCAATATATCCGTACAAAGTACCGACGAATTATATTGTGCCTACTTCAATCTTAATGGTGTAGCCACATCAGGCAGCTTCTATTCTGGCTTTCCTTCAGCTCCCGAAATCAATTTCAATATCACCCTAACACCACTGGGTATATGTATTCCTAATGTTACTTTAGAGGTTGCTAATATGGATAATTTTGACAGCATTGAATGGTATTTTGATGACGGAACGGGCTACGTGGCAACTGGAATAAGTACCTTACAATATACCCCTAACGCTTCCGGAACTTACAAACTAGTTGGTGTTCTGGCATGTTCAGGTTTAACCTTAGAATCCATAGAAGTTCCTGTTAGTATTTGTCCTGATGATGTAGATAACGATGGTATTATTGACAATATTGACATCGATAATGACAACGATGGCATTTTAAACTGTACCGAATCCTATGGCAACCAAAATATTGATCTCTCAAATTTAAATGGAGGCGCTTTATCTGTCGGTAATTATAGCTATACAGGTGCCATATCAACAACTGGAAATGTAGCAACAACCCCACTAATCGGAAGCTCCGATGGCACCTTCATGAGTGAAGTTCCCGGTAAAAATGGAGCCCTAGAAACCAGTGTTGCCTACAATCTGGCTTTCAGTGATAATATAAACCTGTTATTTGAATACGGAGCATCAACTCTCTTGGGTAGCGGATTACTAACGAATGATGAAGAATTTATAATTCGCGTTCCAAACACTAAAACAATAACGCTTCTAGATCCCGACGATCAATTGTTAGTCGACACGAATTTTGACGGTGTATACGAATCCGGTATTACTCAAATTTCGGCATTTGAAATTAGATTCAAGTTAAAAGGCAGTTCATTAGCTCTGGGAGCCGGTACCTTTAGTTTCTCTGCCAATGCAGTTGACAACCTTATTTATATACATAAAAACAATTCAGATACAAACAACAATCAAGTAACATTCCGTATTTCTGCAACCTGCGTTGCAAAAGACAGTGATATGGATGGCATTGAAGATGCTCTGGATTTAGATAGTGACAACGATGGCATTCCTGATGTTATTGAAAATACCGGAACCATAATAAATCCGACCAATCTGGATACCAATCTGGATGGGCTAGACGATGCTTTTGATCCGCCCTACCCACCCGTTGATAGTGACTCCGATGGCGTTCCGGATTTTTATGATCTGGATAGTGATAATGATGGCATTTACGATTTAATTGAAACCGGACAATTGGGGCTTTTATCCGATACTAATTTAGACGGTATTGTAGATAGCGGATTCCCTTTTGGTTTAAATGGTTGGGTTGATGCTGCCGAGACCAGTCCCGATAGTGGTATGATTACCTACATCCTCGATGATTCTGATAACAATGGTATATTTAGCTATACAGATCTCGATAGTGACGGCGATGGTTGTAACGATGTTATCGAAGCCGGTTTTTCAGATGGAAATGATGACGGGCTACTAGGTGATTCTATGATAACTGTTGATGCGTTTGGATTAGTCAATAATGCTCCTGATGGTTATACACTTCCCAATCCCGATTATTTAACAGGAGCCCCTATAAGCATAACAGCACAACCTGAGAATACCGAAATCTGCGAATCCTTATCTGGTACCATTTTGGTAGTCTCCGATGCCGACACATTCCAATGGGAAATGAGCTCCGATAGCATAAACTGGATTACCCTAACTGACGATGCTATTTATAACGGTTCTCAAACTTCTGATTTGTCGATTAACGCAACGCCCCTATCTTACAACAACTACATCTACAGAGTAAAATTAGACAAAGACGGTAATAGTTGCGGTATCTATTCAAACACCGTTACACTGACTGTACATCCACTTCCTGTTATCAATACACCAGTGGTATTAATCCAATGCGATGACGATACCGATGGTATCAGCCTTTTTAACCTAACCGAAGCCAATAATGAAATATCTGCAAATGCTAGCAACGAAACGTTCAGTTATTACCTAACACAAAGTGCTGCACTTTCTGGTGACCTTAACAGTCCAGATTATATCACCACTCCAACGGCCTACGAAAATACTAGTTCGCCTTATGCTCAGACAATTTGGGCAAGAGTAGTATCACAATACGGTTGCCCCATGGTTGCTGAGATACAACTAAACGTAGCTGTTAGTCAAATCCCTAATGGCGCTATTAATGAAACCCTTATCAAATGCGACGATTTTCTGGACATAGATGGTAATAACACGGCCAATAACGATGACCGCGATGGGATTGCCTCTTTTGATTTTAGCTATGTAAAAACCATGGTAGAAAGCTTTTTTCTTCCCCAAACACCCGATATTAACTTTTACAGAAACGAAACGGATGCCTTAACAGAGATGAATCCGATAATAGATATTTCCAACTACAGAAACATAGGTTACCCTAATACGCAGCAAATATACATTCGAGTTGACAGCCAAATTGATAACGATTGCCAGGCATTTGGTCCCTATATAACCCTTGTTGTAGAAGCCTTGCCAGTAGCTAATCCCCTTACCATAGACAGGCAATGTGACTACGACACCACAGACGCAGACGAAACATTTCCTTTTGACACCTCTTTAATAGAAAGCCAACTGTTAGGCACTCAGGATCCGGCCAATGTTACCGTTACATATACAGATCAGGGAGGCAATGCCTTACCAAGTCCACTGCCAAACCCCTTTTTAACTACCAGTCAATCCGTTACTGCCAGATTAACTAATAACACCAATAATGCATGCTTCGATGAAACTATTTTAGAATTTATTGTTGACACACAACCTGTTATTGCCGACCCTGTAACAGTTTCTCCTGTCTGTGACGGCGATGCTGGAGATATAGATGATGACGGTGTGTACCCTTTTGATACCTCAAGCTTTGCAGGTATTATTTTGGGTACACAATCTACTATGGAGATCTATTACGGCTATATAGACCAAAACGGAAATGCCGTCACCGATAGCCCTACCCTGCCCAACCCATTAATGTCGGGGTCACAGACCATTACGGTAGAGGTCAGAAACCCACTGAACAACACCTGTTCGGCAGCTACAGATATACAACTGACGGTCAACCCGCTGCCCGATTTCACCATTGAAACCCCACAGATCGTATGCTCTTCCGATCCCACCTTTACCATCGTGTTGGACCCCGTTGAAGCAGACCCCAACGAAGTTTTCGACTACCTGTGGCAATACCAGGACGGCAGCGTCCTGTCCAATGCCCCCACACTAACCGTATCAACCCCTGGGATCTATACCGTGACTTTGACCAAAACGGATGGCACTGGTTGTTCCAGGTCCAGAGAGGTCTTTGTCAATGCCTCCGAACTGGCTACCATTACACAGGAGGATATTACCGTTGTGGACCTTTCGGACAACAATACCGTTACCATCAACGAGAACAACCTGGGACTGGGCGATTACGAGTTTGCAATGGACGACGAGTTCGGGCCCTATCAGGACGAACCGTTCTTTGAGAGGGTAAAGGCTGGCATACATACCCTCTTCGTAAGGGACAAAAAGGGATGCGGTACCGCTTCCATTGACATATCCGTTATAGGCTACCCCAAGTTTTTTACGCCCAACGGCGACGGGTACAATGACCACTGGCAAATCAAAGGGATCAACGCACAGTTCCAGCCCAACAGCAGCATATACATCTTCGACCGTTATGGCAAGCTGTTAAAACAGCTCGCCACCACCTCCAGTGGATGGGACGGAACCTTCAACGGAGAGCGCATGAGATCCGACGATTACTGGTTCAAGGTTATGCTTCAGGACGGAAGAACATTTATGGGACATTTTAGTTTGAAACGCTGACATATATTTTATGTAATTTTGCAACATGCGTTTTAAAATTGAATCAGAATTTGATCCTACTGGAGATCAACCCCAAGCTATCGATCAATTGGTCGATGGCATTAATATTGGTGAGAAATACCAAACACTACTTGGTGTAACCGGATCAGGCAAAACATTTTCAGTTGCTAACGTCATTCAAGAAGTGCAACGCCCTACGTTGGTATTAGCACATAATAAGACTTTGGCTGCTCAATTATATTCAGAGTTTAAACAGTTTTTCCCTAACAATGCTGTTGAGTATTTTGTTTCCTATTATGATTATTACCAACCAGAAGCCTACATTCCCGTTTCGGGTGTTTACATAGAGAAGGATCTATCTATTAACGAAGAAATAGAAAAAATGCGCTTAAGCACTACCTCTTCACTACTATCCGGGCGCAGGGACGTATTGGTAGTTGCTTCCGTTTCCTGTTTGTATGGTATCGGAAATCCTGTTGAGTTTCAGAAAAGTGTCATCACATTAAAACGTGATCAGGTAATTTCAAGAACTAAATTATTGCACCAATTGGTACAAAGTCTTTATTCACGTACCGAAGGCGAGTTCAACCGGGGGAATTTCAGAATTAAAGGAGACACCGTTGATATTTTTCCTAGTTATGCTGATGACGCCTTTAGAATCCATTTCTTTGGGGACGAAATTGAAGATATTGAAGCCTTTAATATACAAACCAATCAAATTGTGGAGAAATATGACCGCTTGAATATCTATCCAGCAAATATGTTTGTAACCTCTCCCGAAGTACTACAAAATGCTATTAAGGATATTCAGGACGATCTGGTAAAACAATATGATTATTTTAAGGAAATTGGTAAACATCTTGAAGCAAAACGCCTAAAAGAACGCACCGAATTCGATTTAGAAATGATTCGGGAATTGGGTTATTGCTCTGGCATTGAAAATTATTCTAGATATCTGGATGGCAGACAACCTGGTTCACGCCCCTTTTGCCTTCTGGATTATTTCCCAGACGACTACCTAATGGTAGTAGATGAAAGTCACGTGACCATTTCGCAAGTACACGCCATGTATGGGGGCGACAGGAGCCGTAAAGAGAATTTGGTTGAATACGGCTTTAGGTTACCCGCAGCAATGGATAACCGTCCTTTAAAATTTGAAGAATTTGAAGCACTTCAAAACCAAGTTATCTATGTTAGCGCAACACCAGCAGATTACGAATTGCAAAAAACAGATGGTGTATACGTTGAACAGGTAATTAGGCCAACGGGACTATTAGATCCAGAAATAGAGGTGCGACCAAGTCTAAACCAAATAGACGACCTGATAGAAGAAATCCAATTACGTGTTGAAAAAGATGAGCGCACTCTGGTAACTACACTTACCAAACGTATGGCAGAAGAACTGACAAAGTATCTTGATCGCATTCAAATACGGTGTCGCTATATTCATAGTGACGTTGACACATTAGAGCGTGTAGAAATCATGCAGGACTTACGCAAGGGGCTGTTTGACGTATTGGTTGGTGTAAACTTATTACGCGAAGGCTTGGATCTACCCGAAGTATCTTTAGTGGCCATTTTGGATGCCGACAAAGAAGGCTTTTTACGATCTGCGCGCTCCCTGACGCAAACAGTTGGGCGTGCTGCCAGAAACCTAAACGGAAAAGCCATTATGTATGCCGATACCATAACCAAGAGCATGCAAAAAACCATAGATGAAACCGAGTACAGACGTAAGAAGCAAATTGATTACAATACAAAAAATAATATCGTTCCTAAAGCTCTAAACAAAAGCTTGGATAATGCACTGGCAAAAAACTCTGTAAGTACATACAGTTATGAATTAGAGGCCTTAAAGGCGGCAGAACCCGAAAATGATTATTTAAGCAAACCTGAATTGGAAAAGAAAATTAAAGAAAAACGCAAACTTATGGAAGCTGCTGCTAAAGCATTAGATTTCATGGTTGCAGCTAAACTAAGGGACGAAATTAAAAATTACCAAACAAAACTAGAAAAGCTAAAAGTTTAAACTTTTAGCTTTTCTTTTTCTTAAGGGCAATAACACATTATAATTAAACTTAGCAGAATTTATTTATTAATTATACTGTGTTTTAAAAATATCTATTAGTACATCTGGTGGTACAATTTTATTTGGAAAACTTTCCATTAAATATAACACCTTAGTAATAGACTCATGACTTAATCCCATACGTAAACCAAAGTTATATAACTTTATAACCCCAGAAGAACCACTTTCGCTATCAATATTCATCAATAATACCAATCGATGAAATTGGACAATACGCTCGCTATGCGATTTTAAATGTGTATAGGTTACGGGGTGTTCTATCAAATAGTCAAAATCAGAACGACTGATTTCCAACTGTTTTGCCACTCCCAGCAAAAAATTGTATTCAACATTATTTATATCTTTATCATACTTAGCAAATGCTATCATTTCTGATAGAAGACTTAATTTTTCTACCCTATTAATCATCGTTAGGAAGGATTAATTAATTATACTATAAAGATACGCATAACCGTACTTTATTAATCGTATATATATTGTCTCTTATCGAAAACCACCTCGTATTTTATCGTAGATTTTATTGACTTCATCTCATAAAGAAAAAAAAACAATCGATGTTTTGACAAAAAAAGACATAATAGAACCAAGTGGTTTTCGATCAAAATTAAGAATAAACCATTAATTATCAGCTATTTAAAAACAGCAAAACAATTAACAAATAATGATAACTTGAGAATTTAATTTGGTACATTTTACAAAAATCGCAAAAACGCTAGCTAAAGCGTATTTTATTAATTATTTATGCAAAAAAATAAATATATTGTTTCCAAAACCAAACTTATGACCAATAATGATATTTTAAAGAAACTTCGAGTGGCCTTAAAGTTACGCGATGACGATATAATAAAAATTTTGGCTCTTGTAGACTTTAGAGTTTCCAAAAGTGAATTGGGCGCTTTTTTTAGACGAGAAGACCATCCTAAATATGTAGAATGCGGTGATCAAATTTTACGTAATTTTTTAAATGGCCTTGTAATTCACCTTCGAGGGCCAATGCCACCAAAAGGAGAAAAAAAAACTCCTAAATAAAATTTAGGAGCTTAATTAAACATTGCTACTTATTTACTATTTCCGCGCTTCGAACTTAACAGGTATAACGTATCTTTTTCCCTGTCTTACGCTTTTTGTTTTTATTTTACTGTAATTCAGATTGGACTTAATAAATTCTTCCAGTGCAAACAAATCTGAATCCACATTTAAAACTACTATCTCATTCTTTACGTTTATAGTAAAATAGACTTTTGCCAATGCGTCTTCTTTAACTACCAAATTAGAACGTCCCAAAATCCTTTGTATTTCATTGGATATGGTCTCCACCTTTGGGGCTTCTTTTTTAGGATCGGTATGAGCAATGCTCAGGTTCGTACATACTAAAATTGCCAGTACTGTTAATAATTTAATTGTTTTCATAGTTTTTGTTTTATTATTGTTTTTGTTATTCCTTTTAAATTACGATTCAAAACTATACAATAAAAAAGAGTAGTGCTTTACACTACTCTTAACAAAACTATATCTAAAAATTAATAAATTTTACTACATGTTAAGCCTAAGCTAACACCTGCTGTACTTTGTCTGCTGCTTCTTGGAATTCGGTAGCACTCAATACATCCAGTCCAGAATTATCTATTAACTCTTTAGCAATATCTGCATTGGTACCTTGCAAACGTACAATAATAGGAACATTTATATCCCCCATATTTTTATAAGCATCTATAACTCCTTGTGCTACGCGGTCACAACGTACAATACCTCCAAAAATATTTATTAAGATAGCCTTAACAGCAGGATCTTTTAAAATGATTTTAAAAGCCGCTTCAACACGCGCAGCATCTGCTGTACCTCCTACATCTAAAAAGTTAGCTGGCTCTCCTCCTGCTTGTTTTATTAAATCCATGGTTGCCATTGCTAAACCTGCTCCATTGACCATACATCCTACGTTACCATCTAAATCCACATAATTTAAACCAACTTCCTTAGCTTCAACCTCTATAGGGTTCTCCTCTCGCAAATCTCTTAAATCCGTATAATCTTTATGTCTGTAAAGCGCATTATCATCAATAGTTACTTTAGCATCAACAGCCATTATTTTATCATCACTTGTCTTTAAAACTGGATTAATTTCAAATAAAGACGCGTCAGATTTTACGTAAGCTGTGTAAAGACTGGTAACAAACTTTGTCATCTCCTTAAAAGCGGTTCCAGACAAACCAAGATTAAAAGCAACACGTCTAGCTTGAAATGGCATAATACCAACAGCCGGGTCAATCTCTTCTGTAAATATTAAATGGGGAGTTTCTTCAGCAACCGTTTCAATATCCATTCCGCCTTCGGTAGAATACATAATCATATTACGACCAGTAGATCTGTTTAAAAGTACAGATATATAGAACTCACTCGTTTCACTATCTCCTGGATAATAAACATCTTCAGCGACTAAAACCTGGTGTACCTTTTTACCTTCGGCAGATGTTTGGGGTGTAATTAGGTTCATACCTATAATTTGACCTGCTATCTCTTCAACTTCCTGAAGGTTCTTGGCTAGCTTAACACCACCGCCTTTTCCACGTCCACCAGCATGAATCTGAGCTTTTATAACGTGCCAACCAGTACCTGTCTCTGCTGTTAATTGTTTAGCAGCTGCTACTGCTTCCTGTGCATTTTGAGCAACAATACCTCGTTGGATACGCACTCCAAAACTACTTAATATTTCCTTACCTTGATATTCGTGTAAATTCATAATTTTCTTAATCGTTTATGAATGGCAAATGTAAATAATAGCCATTAATTACACTAATATTTTATTCAAGAATCCGTAACTAACTACTTCAGCCCATAGGCGTGTTATATAATTAACAAAATGTTTAATTTGTATAAATTTTGTTTATTTATTTTTTATTAAAGCTAAAGAAATATCTTTGCAAAAAAATAGAACATATGACTAATGATCAATTGCTAAAAATAGCACAAGATTATGGAAGCCCTGTTTATGTGTATGATGCCGATAAGATCGCTGCTCAATACAAACGGTTAACCAATGCTTTTAAAGGTGTTAATACCCTAAAAATTAATTATGCAGTAAAGGCTTTGTCTAATATATCTATATTAAAATTCCTTAGTACACTGGGATCTGGTATAGATACTGTTTCTATTCAAGAAATTAATCTGGGATTGGCTGCTGGTTATTTACCCGAACAAATAATCTTTACTCCTAATGGTGTATCGCTAAACGAAATCGAAACCGCTGCCAAATTAGGCGTTCAGATAAACATCGACAACTTATCTATATTGGAACAATTTGGAACCAAACATCCAGATATTCCCGTATGCATCAGAATAAACCCGCATATTATGGCAGGTGGTAATAGTAAAATTTCTGTTGGACATATAGATTCTAAGTTTGGCATTTCAATCCATCAGATTCCACACCTATTGAGAATTATAGAAAACACAAAAATGACTATTAACGGTATACACATGCATACAGGCAGTGATATCTTGGACATTGATGTGTTTTTATATGCTAGTGAAATTCTGTTTGAAACTGCAAAGTCATTTAAAAACCTTGAATTTATCGATTTTGGTTCTGGTTTTAAAGTACCTTACAAGGATGGTGATATAGAGACCAACATTGAAGAGTTAGGAAAAAAATTGACTACAAAGTTTAATGCCTTTTGTAAAGAATATGGCAAGGATCTAACCCTAGCTTTCGAACCAGGTAAATTTTTAGTTAGCGAAGCGGGCAGTTTCTTAACACAGGTAAATGCTGTAAAACAAACAACCTCCACCGTATTTGCGCAGGTCGACTCTGGGTTCAACCATTTAATAAGACCCATGTTCTATGGCTCACATCACGATATAATTAATATATCGAACCCTAAAGGAAGAGAACGCTTTTATACTGTAGTAGGATATATATGTGAAACAGATACTTTTGGCAATAACCGTCGTATCAATGAAATCACAGAAGGAGATATTTTACGCTTTAAAAATGCAGGTGCTTACTGTTTTTCAATGGCCAGCAATTATAACTCCCGATTCCGTCCTGCCGAAGTGCTGTGGTACAATGGTGCTGCCCATTTAATAAGAAAAAGAGAAACCTTTGATGATATTATAAAAAATCAAGTAGAAGTTGATTTTAGCAACTCTAAAAAAGAAGCTGTTTTAACTAAATAAACCATTGTATTAAATCTTAGTTAAAAAAGTTCAGCATGTATTTGTTGAACTTTTTTTTTTATAAAAACAATGGCTTTCTTAACTTTAAAATATTATTTGCTTAAATATTAGTTTTTTTATAAATTCACAAAACCATCCCCTGAATCTTGTTTTAAAAATGTAATTCTATCAAAAGACAAGATATGCCATATATAACTTCAGGATTACCCAGCCGATCAAATACATTTAACAGAAGTTATTATTCAGAAACCTTATATCACCCTAACTGTATTCCTTATTATTGAACTAGTTCCAAACAACAATAAAACTATTGACCTTTACTATATACTAACCAAAATAACCAACATGCAGCTAAAACAATCTTTACTTATTGCCGTTGCAATAAGTATAATTAGTATAATCTCGTGGGAACTCTATTGGCGCTCACAAGGTTATCATCCTACCCTTAATGACGAAAAAGCACTTTGGGCCATAACAAGATCAAAAGTTGAAGATGCCACAAAAGAAGACGTCATTATCCTAGGCTCATCTAGAGCCTACTTTGACATTCAGGTCGATGAATGGGAAAAATTAACAGGAAAACAGCCCCTACAATTGGCTTCAACAGGTTCGTCTCCATTACCAACCTTTCACGACATTGTAAATAATACAAGCTTTAATGGCACTATTATAATAGGAGTAACACCTGGGTTGTTCTTTTCTACGACCTACCCTCAAGCTTTTCCATGGCAAAGACCACAATCCAAAGTAGATTTTTATGAAAACAGAACCTATGCACAACGCCTAAACTATCGACTGTCTGTCCCTTTACAAAAAAATCTTGTATTGATGTCGGCCGACGAAGAAGAATGGTCGGATGATATTGACTTGAAATCATTACTAAAAGGCATACAGATGGGGCACAGAAGCGCTGACCCCATAATGCCTCCCTTTTATAATTTTGGAGATGTATCCCTTCCCAGAAATATTAAAATGATGGAACGTACCGTTACAGATACTGCATTTGCCAACAGTATTATTAAAGTGTGGCATTTTTTTGGAAAAGGAGCGCCTCCACCTGATAAAAAATCAACTATGGCGTTTTTCATGAAAGATTTAAAACGCTTTAAAGAAAAAAATGGCACCGTTGTGTTGGTTAGATGCCCTTCTAGTGGTGGAGTAAGAATGGGAGAAAATATGGGGTTGCCCAAAGCCGATTTCTGGGACGATCTGGTAAGTCAAGCAAATGTCAAAACCTATCACTTTGAAGATCTTGAACAATTTAAACATTTAAAATGCCCTGAAGAGTCGCATTTATCTGCTAAAGATGCTCAATATTTCACTAGAGAACTGGCAAAAATCATGCTTAACGAAGGTATTGTCCCTAATTCTAAATCCAATTAAGTATGTTATTCAATTCATTAAGTTTTTTAGTTTTTTTAATCTTAGTATTAATTCTTTATTATACTAAGCTGTTTAGTTGGACTAATAAAAAGCGTATGCTTTTATTAGCTAGTTATGTCTTCTATGGTTTATGGAATCCTCCCTTAGTAATCTTACTTTGGATCTCAACGTTTGTTGACTGGTCTGCTGGAAAAAAATTGGCTATAGAAGATGATGAACGTAAAAGAAAAGCTTGGCTCATTTTAAGTATGGTAGTTAACCTAGGATTTCTAGCATTTTTTAAATATCGCGATTTTCTTTTGGATAATTTTACAACAGTTGTTAATTCATATGGTTATGGTTATCAATCGAAACCTATGGATATTATTTTACCCATGGGAATTTCGTTCTACACGTTTCAAACCATGTCTTACACTATAGATATGTACAAAAGACAAACAGAACGAGCCAAAACATTTCTAGACTTTGCACTATATGTAACATTCTTTCCACAATTAGTAGCCGGGCCTATTGTAAGGGCTAAAGATTTAATATCCCAATTTTATGAAGAAAAAAAAGCCACCACCAACCAGTTTATTTGGGGGGTGTTTCTTTTAACAATTGGCTTATTTCAAAAAATAGTATTAGCTGACACCTTCTTATCCGGAACCGCCGATACTGTTTTTGGTTCAGATAAACTATTGCATGGCTTAGATGCTTGGATAGGCACCATAGCATTTTCAGGACAAATATTTTTTGATTTTGCGGGGTATTCAACCTGCGCTATTGGTATTGCACTTATGCTCGGTATTATTTTGCCCGACAATTTCAGGTATCCTTATGCTTCTCTAGGGTTTTCGGATCTTTGGAGCAGATGGCATATATCTCTGTCTTCTTGGTTAAAAGATTATTTATACATACCCCTTGGCGGTAATCGTCATGGCATAATAAGAATGTATGTCGCATTAATGGTTACAATGCTTTTAGGAGGTTTGTGGCACGGTGCTGCCTGGACTTTTATTGTTTGGGGAGGCTTGCATGGCATTTATTTAATACTGGAAAAACTTCAAAAACGTTATGTGCCATTCAAAATAACAGCATGGAATGGAATACCCTTAGCGTTTTTAACGTTTAGTTGTATAAACATTACTTGGGTGTTTTTTAGAGCTCGTAAATTTGACACAGCTTGGAACATGATCAAGTCCATGTTTTATGCGCAAACCGAAGGAGCAAAAATCCTAGATACTTTTACTATTGTAAAAGTGAGTGTCTTAATAGCCATCCTGTTTTTATGCCATTGGTTTATGAGAGATACAAGCATGAAAGACGTTTCGTTAAAAACAAAGCCTTGGGTATTAGGTGTTTTTTGGGGCATTATGGTTTTTCTTATTGTAATTGCTCAAGGTAGTGGTGAACAATTTATTTATTTTCAATTTTAATCGCGACCAATAGGAAATTTAAAAATCAATTAATGATCCTATAGATTCAACAAAATTGAGGATCCATGCATATTTTAGATGGTGCGGTTATACTCGCTAAGTCATTGAATCAGTACTTTGTCTCTTTCGAGTTATTAAAAGTTATATATTAACTATGCCACAAAATAGTGAAAAATTAAAAAGACAGGTTGGTGTTTTAGGCTTGTCGGCTAACATTATCAATATCATAATCGGTTCCGGTATTTTTGTCATACCTGCCATAATAGCTTCTTATATGGGAGCATCTAGTATAATGGCATACCTGTTTTGTGGTCTTCTAATAACACTTGTAATGCTTTGCTTTGCAGAAGCTGGCAGTAAAATAAATAATACGGGAGGCCCCTATACGTACATTGAAACAGCCTTTGGTGACTATGCTGGATTTGTGGGCGGCTGTTTTGCAGTTGGAAGTAACTTATTTGCCGATGCAGCTGTTTCAAATGCCTTAGTTAATATTATGGCATCTACGTATCCTATCTTTGAGAATCAAGGACTGCGGTTAACTTTCCTTTTTATTCTCTTTTATGGGTTAGCTTACATAAATGTAATAGGCATAAAAAAAGGAATAGGACTGGTAAAGTTTAACACTATTATTAAACTTCTTCCATTATTTGTTCTTATAATCTTTGGTTTCAAAGCAATTTCCCCAAGCAATTTGGTTATTCATGATTATCCGAGTATAAAAACGCTGGGGGAAACATCGTTAATCCTCTTTTTTGCTTTCCAAGGATGTGAAACCGGTATAATTGTTGGTGGCGAAATTACCAATCCCAAACGTACCGTTCCTAAGGCAATATTAATAAGTATTGCTACTGTTTTGATAATCTATATTTCAATACAAACTGTAGCCCAAGGTGTATTGGGAGATGTATTTCCTAATTTTGAAGCAGCCCCACTAGCCGAAACAGCTAAAGTTGCATTAGGCGTTTTTGGCTATGTACTTTTAACAGTTGGTGCTTTCATTTCTATGTTTGGCTATATGAGTGGCACTTTACTTAACAGTCCCAGAATATTATATGCGCTTTCTAGAGACCATGTTATACCTATTAAACCTTTAGCTAAAATCCATAAATCATACACAACCCCTCACATAGCTATTATTAGCTACGCAACAATTGGCTTGATTTTAGCTGTAACCGGTAGCTTTAAGCAATTGGCAATTATAGCCAGTAGCTCTATGTTAATACTGTATTTAGGTGTGGTTGTTTCTGTAATCAAACTAAGAAAATCTCATGAAACACAACCAGAAGAATTCAAAATCCCTGGAGGCTGGACTGTACCTGTTCTTTCAATATTAATTATAATCTATTTTCTATCAAACCTTCCTTTAAACGAACTTATTGGGACTGGCAGTGTTTTTATCGTCCTCTCTTTTATATATCTACTTATTAGACTACTTAAAAAAAATCATGGCAATTAAAAAGTTTGACTAAAAACCATTTTGCTTTTAGACAAAAAAGATTTAGGCTAACTAATTTTCAATGCGTACATCATCTTTGCTCTGGCAGTGAAGCGATCTGGCCTTAAAAGATTAGTTGCCCAGTAAACTACCTCGGAGTATTTAAACCTCGATTATCGAGTAAATCTTAATTATAAAAATGTACAATGCTTATGTTGGACATTTTTTTAGCTCAACAGTTAAGCTTATCTACCCAGAAACACTTAAGTGGGTATTTAATGCTTACAGCATGCTTTCGTTATTATTTTATATATTAGGGTTTCCAATAATATAGAATACGGCACATGCTAAAAATACCTGCTTTAAGAACAGCAACACTTCTCCTCGCTTTTATTTTTAAAGTTTATCTTGGATTTTGTCAGGATCTAGGCTATAAAGAAGAGCAATTAACAAATACGAGTGCCGACAACAGATACGCCAGTTATAACAAAACGGGCAAAAAGATTGTCTTTGAATCAAATCGTGATGGTCGTTGGCAGATATACACTATGGACGTTAAAGGCAATCACCAAAAGCCCTTATTTAAAAGTAGTTTTAATGACAGACGCCCAACTTGGCACCCTTACAAGGACATTGTATTATTTGAATCCGACAGAAATGGCGCAACCGAAATATTCACCTACGATCTGGAAACGAACACAATAAAAAAGGTTCCTATTGCCTTAGATGGCAATAAATCTTTTGCTAGATTTGCTCCCAATGGCGTACAAGTAATTTTTAGTCATCAGGCCAAAAATGACATTGTTGATATTTATATGTGCTCCAATAAAGGCAAACGATTAAAAAAGGTTATAGCCGACAAACATATCAATTTATACCCCCACTTTTCGCCAAGAGGTGACAATGTTATCTATTATTCAAACAAAAATACGCAGGGAGAAAGTAACATTATCTATTCTTATAATATCATAACTGAAGATAGAAACAGGTTAAGCTACTTTAAAGATCATAGCGAATTTCCAAACTGGTCCAATAGCCACGGACGTAGAGTAACTTTCTCCGCTAAAGTAGATGACATGCAACATTCGGAAATATTTATAATGCGTAATGATGCCAAACGCAAAATCCAAATCACTTACAATGACGTTGAGGATATTCTCCCCACGTGGTCACCAAACGATATTAACCTATTGATAACTGGCTACAGAAATGGGTATTACCAGATTTGTAGAATTCTATTAAAAGAACCACTAGATCCAAACAACAGGGTTTTAGATTACAAGTAATCCCCTCTAAGAACAAGCCTTGGAGTTTTATTCCCTAAGCTTACCTGTAAAAACGTTAGCTTTCGAATTAAAAGGGTTTCCAGAAGCACGTCTTAACAAAACTACTTGGCCACAATGCCAAACAGCATCTTCTATAGGTCCGTTTATTCCATTCCAAAACGGAAACTCACGCTTACCAAATTTTATTGTATACATGGAAATATCTGATGAAACTCTAAAAATATCTGCGGCTACTTTAATATTTTCTAAGGTCTTTTTTCGCTTCTGTTCAAAACTCATTTCCTTATCATCATTCTTAGCATTAACCTTTTGCAATGCTGCATTAAGGATTACATTACTTAAATCGTAAATATGGTCTATAGTTTCTGCTGTTGTCCGCCCCGAATCACTTGGCTTATAGGCTAAATCTTCAGCACGTAACCCTTCAGTGGCCCAATAATATCTATAACCCAAACCATCAACAACCCTAGCGGCAACAGTACCTGCAGTATATGTCTCGGGATATTCTGGGATTTCATAATATGGTAACGCTTCTTTTGACATGTCTTGTGCTGTTAATTGATTAAAAAAAAGCAAAGGGAGAACGAAAAAGGCTAACTGTTTCATACGTTTAAAATTTTGTGTATCTATTAATGACGCTAAATTTTGTTATAAAATTATTTGAATATCCGTTTTTCGTCATAATCCTGTGATATTAGCAATAACCAACCTATCGAAGAGTTTGTCCT